>JANWZO010000001.1 GCA_025054615.1 Kiritimatiellia bacterium | reverse complement strand
TACCACTCCAGTGCGAAACCGCCTGGCATTGCCGGGCTGGCCCGCGTCGTGGGCAAGCCGATCCGCACCCGACGCAGTTTGATGCCCAAAGTCCGTCGTGTCAGCTTATGCTGCCGGGCCGAGAAGCCATTCGAGATAGGCCTTCCACCACGAGTGGCCGCCGAGGATCCAGATGGCGGCTGAGGCGGAGAGATAGGGGCCGTAGGGAATCCGGCTCTGCCATGCGCTGCGGCCGGACGCGATGAGCGCAACGCCGACCGCCGAGCCGAGCAGGGAGGAAAGGAAGATCGTAAATAATATAGCCTGCCAGCCGAGCAAGGCGCCGATCGCGCCGAGCAATTTCACATCGCCCAGTCCCATCGCATCCTTTTTGAACACCAGCTTCCCGAGGAGAGCGACCGCGAACAGCAGGCCGGCGCCGGCGGACAGCCCGATCAGCGAATCGAGCAGCGATTCGGTCCACTCCGTTTTGCCGTGGAGCGAGGGGAGCAGCCCGCTGACGGCCAGTCCCGCGACCATGCCGCCGAGAGAAATCCGGTCCGGGATGATCATGAAATCGAGGTCGATAAATGACGCCGCAATCAACGCCGCCACGGCGGCCATGTATACCGGCGTGCGGGGGTCGAAGCCGTACGCGTTCCAGATGCCGAGAAAGAGGACGGCCGTCAGCAGTTCGACGAACGGGTAGCGCAGCGAAATCCGGCCTCTGCAGTCGCGGCAGCGGCCACGCAAGAGGAGGAAGCTGACGAAGGGGATGTTGTCGTACCACCGGATGGGCGATCCGCACGAGGGGCAGCGCGAGCGGGGGCGGATGATCGACTCGCCCCGCGGAATCCGGTGGATGCAGACGTTGATGAAGCTTCCAACGCACGCGCCGCCGAAAAAGGACAGCAGCGTGAAGTAAGCGGTCCACGCTGCGCCGCTCATATGCCGTAGACGGCTTTGCGGAGCGCGGAGCGCATGGCTTCGATCGGCGGCTCGACGCCCGTCCAGATGGTGAATGCGCGCGCGCCCTGGTGCAGCAACATGCCGAGGCCATTGGCGGTCTGCGCCCCGCCCGCGGCGGCGGCTTTCATGAAGACCGTTCTCGGCAAGTGGTAGATGAGATCGAATGCACGTTGGCCAGGCCGGAAGGCGTCGGGCTTGAGGAGGCTTTCGTCGCCGTCTTTCATGCCGACGGGCGTCGCTTGCACGACGAGATCCGCCTCGCGGGCGCGCGCGGTCTGTTCGGACTCTCCCGCGGCGACGTGGACCTCGACCGCCGGGAAGAGGCTACGGATTTCCTCGGCCACGCGCCGGCAGCGCTCGAGGTCCAGGTCCGACAGCGTCACGGCTCGCGCGCCGTGGCGGGCGGCTGTCAACGCGCACGCGCGCCCGGCGCCGCCCGCGCCGAGGATGAAGACCACGTCGCCCTCGACTGTCCGCCCGAATGCCTCCTCGAGCGCGCGCAGAAAGCCGTAGCCGTCCGTGTTGTGCCCCACCAGCCGCCCGTCCTCCGCGAACTGGACGGTGTTCACCGCGCCGAGGAGTCTGGCGGAGTCGTCGAGGTGCTCGAGCAGCCGGAAGGCGATCTCCTTGTGCGGGATGGTCAGGTTGACGCCGCCGAACCCCATGGAGCGCATGGCGGGGAGGACTGTCGCCAGCCGGTCGGGCTTGACGTCAAACGCCAGATAGATCGCGTCCCAGCCGAGTGCCTCGAAGGCGGCGTTGTGCATCGCCGGCGAGAGGGTGTGTCGGATGGGGTGTCCGAGGACGGCGAAAGGGCGGGTCGATCCGGTGATATTCATGCGATCCTCCTCAGGTGGGGCGGGGCGGCGCGGCGGGCGGCTCGACAGGGAGTTCCGGGTGCCACGGCGGTTCCATCGCCTGTAAAATCGGCGCGGGAAATTTCCATGCTATGGAAAATCTCCTTCAAAAATTTCCATGCAATGTAAAAGCGCCCTGCGCGGGCTTCCATGCTTTGTAAATTCCATAGCATGAGCATGGACGTTCCGCGATTCCGCCGCGGTTCGCGGAGCGGGGGCGACGGCGGCGGAGTATGGCGGGGGCTCGGGTCGGATGCGAGTACGGAATTCGGCCATCCTTCCGCCTAGACGCGGTTTGCGGCGGGCGCGTCGGCGGCCTTGGGCTGTTTGTGTTTCTGCAGGTATAGGTACCGATTGAGCGCGTTGAGGTAGGCTTTGGCGGCGGCCTCGACGATATCCGTGCTAGAGCCCTTCGCTTGAACGGCCTCGCTGCCGAAGCGGACGCGCAGGGAGACTTCGCCGACGGCGTCTTCGCCCTTGGTGATGGCCTGCAGGGAGAAGTCCTCGAGGGTGCCGTCGACACCGGTAATCCGGTCGATGACCTTGAGGGTGGCGTCGACGGGCCCGTCGCCACAGGCGGCGTCGGTGGTGACGGTGTCGCCGTGGCGGAGGCGGACGGTGGCGGTGGGGACGCAGTGGGAGCCGGTGGTGACCTGCATAGATTCGAGGGTCCACACGCGGGGGGTGTCCTCGGCCTGTTCCTGGACGAGGGCGATGAGGTCATCGTCGTAGACGAATTTCTTTTTGTCCGCGAGGTCCTTGAAGCGGGCGTAGATGGTGTCGAGCTCGGCCTCGTTGAGGCTGAACCCCATTTTTTCGAGGTGCTTGGCGAGGGCGTGGCGGCCGGAGTGTTTGCCGAGGACCAGTTCGGTGCCGTGCAGGCCGACATCCTCCGGGCGCATGATTTCGTAGGTTTGCCGATCCTTGAGCATGCCGTCCTGGTGGATGCCGGACTCGTGCGCGAAGGCGTTCGCACCGACGATGGCCTTGTTGCGCTGGACGACGAAGCCGGTCATGCGGCTGACGAGGCGGCTGCTGCGGATGATTTCGCGTGTGTTGACTCCGGTCCACAGACCGCCGAGCGCGTCGGCGCGGGTGCGGATGGCCATGACGACTTCTTCGAGGGAGCAGTTGCCGGCGCGCTCGCCGATGCCGTTAATGGTGCACTCGATCTGGCGGGCGCCAACTTTGACGGCCGCAAGGGAATTGGCGACGGCGAGGCCGAGATCGTTGTGGCAATGGACGGAGAAGACGACGCCGGGTTTTTTGACGCGTTCGATGAGGTAGGCGACGAGTTCGGCAAACTCGTCCGGGACCGCGTAGCCGACGGTGTCTGGAATGTTAAGCGTGGTGGCGCCCGCCTCGGCGGCGGCGGTATAGAGTTCGGCGAGGTAGACGCGGTCGGCGCGAGTGGTGTCCTGGGCGGAATATTCGACGTCCGGCGTGAAGGTCCGCGCGAGTTGGATGGCTTTGACGGACATTTCGATGTTTTTCTCGCGGGACATTTTCAGCATGTTCCGGAGGTGGATGTCGCTGCCGGAGCTGAAGGTGTGGATGCGGCGGCGGGGCGCGGGCGCGAGCGCCTCGCCGGCCTTTTGGATGTCGATCTCTTTGGTCCGTGCGAGGGCGCAGATGACGGGGCCGCGAATCTCCTGGGCGATGCGGTGGACGGCCTCGAAGTCGCCGGGGGAGGCGATGGGGAAGCCGGCCTCGATGATGTCGACGTTCAGGCGAGCGAGCTGCCGGGCGACCTCGAGTTTTTCATGAATATTCATCGTTGCGCCCGGGCATTGTTCGCCGTCGCGCAATGTGGTATCGAAAATGAGGACCTGTTTGGATTTGTCTGGCGTCATATTGGAATTCCCATGTTGGAAATCCGAAGGGATGAACAAATTTAGAACAATACCGTTCCCGCGGGTTGCGGCGGTGGGTCTTCCATCGATGCCCGGGGACCGGCAACGAGGAGGGATCAACCCACCGCCGCGCGAAGGGCGAGCAGGCGCCGCAGAATCAATGCGAGAGCGCGAGCGCTGGATTGATCCAAAGCCATAGAGAGACATATAGGATGGGTTTGGGACAACGTCAAGCGGCGGCGGTGGAAGAGTCGTTTTTTGCAGGCGCGACATTGACAACCATTGGTTTGCCAGTACTCTGCGGCATTTACGGGCCGCCGGGGGCTGAATTTGGAAGGACGGAATATGGCATCGTTTACGATTCGTAAGGGATTGAATATTCGGTTGGTCGGGGCGCCGGAGCCGGAGATTGCAGATGCGCCGGAATCCACGGCTGTTGCCGTGATCCCGCCGGAATTTGGGCCAATCAAGGTTCGGCTGGACGTGCAGGAGGGCGCGCGGGTCCGACGGGGCCAGGCGCTGTTTCACGACAAGAAGAACCCCGCGATGCGCGGGACGGCGCCGGCAGCCGGCGTGGTGACGTCGATCCAGTTGGGCCCGAGGCGAGTGGTGGAGCGGATCACGATTCAGGTTGAAGGGGACGACGTCGAGCCGTATCCCCGTCTCGATCCGGCGGCGGTTCGGAAGGCCGACCGCGCCGAGATCCTCGATGTGCTTTTAAAGTCGGGGTTGATCCAGTTGATTCGGCAGCGTCCGTTTGGGCGCGCGGCGAATCCGGAGGCAACGCCGAAGTCGATTTTCGTGAATGGGATGGCGACCGGTCCTTATCAGCCGGACATCAACGTGATGATCAAGGGCCGTGAGACGGCATTTCAGGCCGGGATCGACGCGCTGACGAAACTTACTCCAGGGAAGGTGTTTCTCTGCCTTGATGGGGCTCGCCAGAACGCGGCCGCCCTGACGGACGTGAAGAATGCGGAGGTTCATACGTTTGAGGGGCCGCACCCGTCCGGCAATACCAGCGTGCACATCAGCCGGCTGGACCCGATGAAGCCGACCGACGTGATTTGGACCGTCAAGGCGGTCGACCTCTTGCAGATTGGACATTTGTTGCTGAACGGCGAAGTGCCGTCGCATCGGATCGTTTCGCTTGGGGGGCCGGCGGTGCAGGAGGGTCGGCGCAAATACTATCGCGTGCGCATCGGCCAGCCGCTGAAGACCTGGCTGGATCCCCATCTGATAAAGGTCGAGACGCGAGTGATCCGCGGCGATATTTTCAGCGGAGAGAAGGTGGCAGCGGATGATGTGGTGCGGTTGCTGGACAACGGGTATACCGTGCTGGCGGAGGACCGGACCCGTCATCTTCTCGGTTGGGCGATGCCCGGCTTTTCGTATTTCAGTGTTTCGCGCGCGTTTCTGTCGCCCTGGCTGGGCGGGCTGAAACGTGAGTGGGCGCTGGGCACGAATCAGCACGGCGAGCTGCGCCCGATGGTGTTGACCGGCCTCTACGACAAGTACATGCCGCTGAATATCATGGTGGATTACGTGGTCCGCGCCGTTCTCGCCAACGACACGGAGGAGGCGATCAAACTGGGGATTCTGGAAACGCTGCCGGAGGATTATGCGGTCTGCGCATTTGCATGTCCGTCAAAAATGGATTTAGTTGGGATCATCCGGAAAGGATTGGAAGATATCGAAAAAGAGGGCATTTGACGTGAAAGCGTTTCTGGAGAAGCACCTGGAGAAGATCCGCCCGCTTTTTTTGCCGGGCGGGAAGTTCGAGCGGCTGTATCCGCTGCATGAGGCCAATGAGACGTTCCTGCTGACGCCGGCGGAAGTGACGCACGGCCCGCCGCATGTCCGCGACCAGCTCGACCTCAAGCGGACGATGATCATGGTGGTTTTCGCGCTGATCCCCGCGACCTTGTTCGGCATCTTCAATGCGGGCTATCAGCACAACCTGGCTCACCAGGTGGCGGGGGCGACGTTTTGGGACCATTTTTTCAAGGGACTGGCCATCTGCTTGCCGATTATTCTGACGTCCTATGCCGTGGGCGGCTTTTGGGAGGTTCTCTTCGCGATTGTACGGAAACACCCGATCAGCGAAGGGTTTCTGGTTTCCGGGCTGTTGTTTCCGCTGACGCTGCCGCCAACCATTCCGCTTTGGCAGGTAGCGCTCGGCATCACGTTTGGCATCGTGATCGGCAAGGAAATTTTTGGCGGTACGGGGTTCAACGTGCTCAATCCGGCGCTCACCGCCCGCGCATTTCTCTATTTTGCCTATCCCGCGCAAATCAGCGGCGACAAGGTCTGGGTAAGCGGACCGGACGGTTTTACCTATGCCACGCCGCTCGGCATCGGCATGGTCCCTCACGCGGGCGAGACCATCACTGAGACGCTCGAGAAAGCCGGCTTTACTTTTGAGAAAATGCTCATCGGCCTTGAGCCCGGCAGCATCGGCGAAACGTCCGTTATTGCCTGCCTCATCGGAGCGGCGATTCTCGTCCTGTCCGGAATTGGATCTTGGCGGATCATGGTAGGCGGCGTGCTGGGGTTGATTTTCGGGTCGTATCTGATGCAGGCGATTGGAAGCCCGAATCTGAAGCCATTGGTCGACCTGCCGTTCTGGTATCACATGGTGATCGGCAGCTTTGCCTTCGGGATTGTTTTCATGGCGACGGATCCGGTTTCGGCGGCGGCGACGAACGCCGGCAAGTGGATTTATGGTTTCCTGATCGGTTTCCTCATTCTGGTGATTCGTGTCGCCAACCCCGCTTATCCGGAGGCGGTGATGCTGGCGATTTTGTTCATGAATGTGATGGCGCCGCTGATCGACCATTACGTGGTGCAGGCGCACATCAAGAGGAGGGCTCGCCATGTCTACGCCTAGGGGGGACGGATACGTCGTCGGCTTTGCGGTCGCCGTCTGCCTTGCGTGCAGTCTCGTCCTGTCTGCCGCGGCGTCGGCGCTGAAGGCCAAGCAGGAGTACAATGTGGAGATGGATCGCAAGCTCAACGTGCTAAAGGCATTTGGCTATGCGATTCGCGATGAGCAGGGCCGCCAGATCAGCAGCGCGGAGGTCGAGCGGATTTTCAGGGAAAAAATTCGGGAGATCATTCTTGACGGCGAGACGGGCCAGCCAATTGAAGGTCTTACCAGCGCGGATGTTGATCCCAAGGATGTTGCCGCCAGAAAGCGCCTGCCCCTCTACACCTATGAGGAAAATGGCGAGGTTGTCAAATATGCCATCCCGATCTCGGGCAAGGGCCTCTGGTCGACTATTTACGGCTATCTTGCCCTGAACAAGGATCTCGCCACGATTGCCGGCGTAACCTTTTACAAGCACGGGGAGACGCCGGGCCTGGGCGGCGAGGTGGAGAAGGATTGGTTCCAGAACAACTTCAAGGGCAAAGTGATCTGGCGGGACGGCCAGCGCGTCCCGTTTGAAGTCGTCAAAGGTACGGTCGCCGACCGCTATCCCCAGGGGAATGACCACGCGGTCGATGGCATTAGCGGCGCGACGCTGACCGGCAAGGGCGTGACCGAATTTATCAATCGGGACCTTGATTTGTACGAAAAGTATTTCAAGTTGATTCGACGCTCGTAGGAGAGTGCCATGGCCTCAAAATTGAAGAAGATCGTCGTCGACCCGCTGTCGGACAACAATCCGATTACCATTCAGATTCTTGGCATATGTTCAGCGTTGGCCGTCACGACGAAGGTCGATACGGCGCTGGTGATGTCCATCAGCCTCACCACCGTGACCGCGTTTTCAAACCTGATCATCTCGCTGATCCGAAATTTCATCCCCTCCCGCATCCGGATCATCATCGAACTGGCTGTCGTTTCCACACTGGTCATTTTGGCCGACCAGATTTTGAAAGCCTACGTCTTTGAAATCAGTCGCCAGCTCAGCGTGTTCGTGGGTCTGATCATCACGAACTGCATCGTCCTCGGGCGCCTGGAGGCGTTTGCTTTGGGGAACAAACCACTGCCCTCGCTGCTGGACGGCATCGGGAACGGCCTCGGCTACAGCGCCGTCCTGGTCACAGTGGCCTCGATTCGCGAAATCCTCGGCTTTGGCACGTGGCACGGCATCCGGCTGCTGCCCGAGGGATATATCGGCAACGGGTTGATGCTGCTAGCGCCAGGCGCGTTTTTCTGCCTCGGGCTGCTCATCTGGGCGCAGCGCCAGATCATTCGGAAATTTGAGACCGCATAGGGGGGCGCCATGGACCTGATCAATCTCGCCATCAAGAACATTTTCGTCGAGAACATCCTTCTGTCGTTCTTCCTGGGGATGTGCTCGTTTCTCGCCTGCTCGAAGAAGGTCGAGACGGCTACCGGCCTGGGCCTTGCCGTGATCTTTGTCCAGACGATCACGGTGCCGACCAACTGGTTTATCAAAACCTATTTTCTGGAGCCGGGCGCGTTGGCGTGGACGGGAATTGCCGGATTTGAATCGCTGGACCTCTCGTTCCTTACATTCATCTGCTTCATCTCCACGATTGCCTTCATGGTTCAGATCGTCGAGATGACCTTGGACAAGTATTTTCCAAAGCTTTACACCTCGCTCGGCATCTTTTTGCCGCTCATCGCCGTGAACTGCGCGATTCTCGGCGGCTCGCTACTCATGAATGAACGGGGCTATGATTTGCCTCATGCGGCGGTCTTCGGCGTCTCGTCGGGGGTAGGCTGGGCGCTTGCGATCGTTGCACTTGCCGCGGTCCGCAAAAAGCTTCGCTACTCCCACATACCGGAGGGGCTGAAAGGGCTCGGGATGACCATGATCATGACGGGCCTAATGGCGCTGGGATTTATGAGTTTTGCCGGAATCAAATTGTAAGGTTTGTGCCGCGAATGGGATTTACAATTAGATAGATGGGAGTCGCCGTCATGGATCTTACCTATGTCTCCGCAAGTGTGGCCGTTTTCACTGGCCTGACGCTTTTTTTGGTGCTCGGTATCATTTGGGCGTCGAAAAAACTGGCTCCCGCCGGGTTAGTCAAGATCAACATCAACGACGGGGCTAAGGTGATTGAAGCGCCGCCGGGCAAGTCGCTTCTAAGCGTGCTGGCTGATCAGAAGATTTTTTTGCCCTCCGCTTGCGGAGGCGGCGGCACCTGCGCGATGTGCAAATGCCAGGTTCTCGAGGGTGGAGGTTCTCTCCTGCCGACCGAGACGGGCCATATCAATAAGCAGCAGGCTAAGCAAGGCACCCGATTGGCCTGCCAACTCAAGGTGAAGAATGACCTGAAAATTCATGTTCCACCCGAGGTGCTTGAAATTAAGAAATTTGAGGGAACGGTTCGATCGAACCGAAATGTCGCGACGTTTATCAAGGAACTCATCGTGGATCTGCCGCCTGGCGTTAATCTGAATTTCAAGGCTGGCGGCTATATTCAGATCGACATCCCGAAATATCACATCCGATTCCGAGATTTCGACATTGATCCGAAGTTTCGGGATGCGTGGGAGAAGCTGAAGCTCTTTGATCTGGAAGTTACAAATGAGGAGCCCTGTTTCCGGGCTTATTCCATGGGCAATCACCCTGCGGAGGGTAATATTGTGATGCTCAATGTACGTATTGCCACGCCCCCGCCGAACATGCCCGGCGTGAAGCCCGGTATTGCATCGAGCTATATTTATAGTTTGAAGCCCGGGGACAAAGTGTGGATCAGCGGTCCGTTCGGCGAATTTTTTGCCAAGGATACCGACAAGGAGATGGTGTACATCGGCGGTGGCGCGGGCATGGCGCCGCTGCGGAGCCACATCTTCGATCTCTTCCTCACGAAGAAGACGAAGCGCAAGGTTTCATACTGGTATGGAGCGCGGTCGCTTCGCGAAATGTTTTATGAGGAGGACTTCCGCAAAATCGAGCGCGAACATCCGAACTTCAAGTTTTACGTCGCTCTTAGCGAGCCGCTGCCTGAAGACAATTGGACCGGGTACAAAGGCTTCATCCATCAGGTTGTCTATGAAAATTACCTGAAGAATCATCCCGATCCGACGGAGATTGAGTACTATCTGTGCGGTCCGCCGCCGATGATCGCGGCCGTGAACAAGATGCTGTACGACCTCGGCGTCGAGAAAGAGCAGATCGCTTACGACGAGTTCTGATTCTACTCGCATCCGGAGATGCGAGGGCGGCCCTATCGGCCGCCCTCGCCGCGTTTAGGCACCTCGTTCGATTCCATCCCTGGGCAATTCTTGGTTCTGCGGGTCTTGGTGCGCTGGCGATCGTCGCGCCAGTTTTCGGAGGGGGTCGACTGGAACAAAAACAATGTCGCAATGGGCCGGCGGTGAGTAGACTCGCAGTCGGTCATGTACCGAATGCTGAAATGGGTTGAGCGGATCTTATGCGCCCTGCCTCTGCGTGTCGCCCGAGCTTTCGGCCGCGGCGTCGGCCTCATCGCTTTCGCCGCCCTCCGCAAGCATCGTGAGACCAACCTGGCGGACATGGCGCGCTGCTTTCCCGGCGCATCGCGGCGGGATCTCAAGCGCCGGCTTCGGCGGGTTTATCAGAATTTGGCGGTCAATTACGTCGAGGTGATTCGGTGGTTTGGCGGTCGGGATGCGGAGCTGGATGCCATGGTCCGCGCGGACGGCATGGAGCACGTGGAGCGCGCAAGAGAGCGTGGGCGGGGCGTGCTGGTTTTAACGGCGCATCTGGGGAACTGGGACTTGCTCGGTCCCTGGGCGGCGCGCCGCGTGCCGCTGACGATTATCACCAAGGAGCTGAAAAACGCAGGGGCGAATCGCTACTGGCAGGAGGCGAGAGCGCGAATCGGTTTGAAGCTGCTTCCCGCGCACGGGTCCTATCGGGCCTGTCTTGCCACGCTCAAGCGCGGCGAATTCCTTGGATTTATCCTCGATCAGAACATGACGCGCGACGAAGGCATATTCGTGGATTTTTTCGGGCGGCCCGCGTGTACAACACCCGGCCTCGCTTATCTCGCCGCGCACGCGCAGTCGCCGGTTCTGCCGGTTTTCATGGTGCGGGAACCGGATGGGTCGCATCGGGTCCGAATTCTGCCGCCGCTGGATCCTCCGGCGGACCGCAGGCCGGAAACCATTCAGGACGCGACTCAACGCTATACGCGAATCATTGAAGATGTTATACGGCAGCATCCGGACCAATGGATCTGGATGCACCGGCGTTGGCGGACCCAGCCCTTGCCGGCGCCGGCCGGTCCGGGTACAACCTGAGTCAAATGGGAGCATTATCAGACATGGCCCGTCCAGAATCTGGCGACCGACACGCACATCAGAGCGTAAGCCCGCTGTTTGCGGGGGCGGGGACCGCCCTCACCATCGCAGCCGGTCTCAGTTTCCTGTTTCTATGCATGATTCTGCCGCTGGTAGGAAAGGCGGGCGTTAAGACGGTCCACGCCAGGGAGAATTTTCTGGCCTTTCTCGGCGTACTGTTGCTGACCCTGACGCTCTCGGTTGCGGCAACGGCCGCCAAGCTGCATCGTCGCCGAATCGACCGAAGCCCGATGCCGTGGATGTCCATTACGCTGACGGGTCTTTGCCTGTTGCTGCTGGTGTCGCTGCTGACGGGATTGCTTCACATTTGATCCGCGCTTGCATTCGGGGTTTGCTGTGCTATACCGCAAGGAAAACTTGCGCCCGGAGGGCGCTTTGGGAGTTTGCATTAGCATGAAATGCTTTCGATCGATTCTCTTGGCGGCTGTTGTGTTGTTAGGCTGTCATATCGTGCGCGCCCAGGAGCGGGACCTGTTTGAAGAGGCCCCCTGGTATGTCGGCGCAGGAGCCGGCTACATGCACTACGAGGGTGATGAGCAGCTTGATTATGGCACCTTCCTTGGACTTCGCCTCGGGTATGATTTCAACAAATTCGTGGGGGCCGAGGTCTCCGTCGACTACGGCCCATCTCTGCAGGACAACACGAAGCTCGCGCCGGCGCGCGATTTCCTCTCTGAGGATATTTGGGGCCTGAGACTTGGCGTCGACGGGTTGCTCCACCTCCGCAGCACCCGGAACCTTCGATGGGACCCCTATTTGTCGGCGGGCCTAGGCATGATGTATTATGAGAAGGAGTTACCCGGCGGCCGGCCTGAATTTCTCGTCAATCTCGGCGGCGGCTTGTTCTACCACTTCAACGATGCGTGGTCGGTGCGACTCGATTACCGGTCGGCCGTAGTCGGCGAAGACACCGAGTTCAATCAGTACGTCTTTGCAGGTCTGAATTATCGATGGGGAACCGCAGTTAAGCCGGTATATGCCGTGACTGGCGGGGACATCGATAGCGACGGAGACGGCCTATTGGATTCCGAGGAAGCAAACCTTGGAACGGATCCGTTCAATCCGGATACGGACAGCGACGGATTGTCCGACTTTGAGGAAGTTCGCACCCATCAAACAGATCCCCTAAATCCGGATACCGATTACGACGGGTTGACCGATGGCGCCGAGGTGCTTGTCCACAAAACGAATCCGGTCAACCGCGACACGGATGCCGGTGGCGTAGCCGATGGCCATGAAGTGATCGAAGACAACACCGATCCCCTCAACAAGGCGGACGATTTGATGTTGTTCACGCTGCAGATCGAGTTCGACTACGACAAGGCCAACCTTCGACCGCAATACCACAAGGATTTGGACGTGATCATCAAAGTGTTGCAGCGCGATCCGGGCGCCACGGCTCGAATTGAGGGGCACGCCGATCGCCGGCCGAAGTCGGTCCATTCGTACAACATGCGGCTGTCCGAACGGCGCGCGCGCGCGGTGTTGGACTACATCGCGACAGTTGGCGGGATCGACCGCTCGCGGCTGACGGCCGTCGGATACGGTTTCACGCGGCCGATCGCCCCGAACGACACCGAGGAAAACATGCAGCGCAACCGCCGAACGGAGATTTACATTCGACCCAGCGGGAAGGCGCCCGTACACGCCACCTCGGGAGAGCCGATCAAGGTTGAAACCGGAGAACCGACCGCTGGCCCGTCCCCATAGGCGAGAGCTTGCCCCTCGGAGGCTTGGCTTCTCACCTTTCCCGCCGATCTGCGCCGGTCCGGGAGACCGAGTGAAGCTCAGCGGTTGAAGTAGGATCGATTACACGATCTCTTCTGGATTTTAGGGCGAGTCCTGGTTTGTCGCATGGATGACGATTTCGCCCCACGCGGGTAGATTGACCGCAATGCCGCATGTTGTGACAGAGCCTTGTGTGGGTTGCAAGAACACCGTCTGTGTGACGGTGTGCCCCGTAAATTGCTTTCACGAGGATGAGCAAATGCTCGTGATTGATCCGGTGGAGTGCATCGATTGCGGAGCGTGCGTGCCGGAATGCCCGACCAAGGCGATTTTTCCCGCCCAGCGCGTGCCCGAAAAATGGAAGCATTACATTCAGCTTAACGCTGAGCGCGCCAAAGTTCTCCCGCTGATCACGCATCCTAAGAAGCCGCTATCCTAAGATCGTGCCGGCGCGCCAGCAGGATCACACGGGGATATCGGGCTAACTTCGCTCGCTCCGCAGTTTCTCGATTTACGCCCTCTTCGGCCGCTGCTCCCTTCGGGCGCAGCCTTTGCGCCCGTCAGCGGTGTTCGGCTGAGAATCGACCGAATGGCTCCGGATGGATCCTGGCCCAGCCGCTTTGGCAGCGTACAGGGCCTGATCCGACCGCTCGAGGAGCGCTTCCGGCGGTGCGTTGTCCTCCGGAACGTCCCCGCTGCTGGCCACGCCGATCGATAAGGAAAGATGAATCGAGTTTGAGCGTTCTCGACCGAATACGAACTCGTGAACTGATCTCTGCAAGCGGCGCGCGAAGGCCAGCGCGTCCTGAGTCGATGCGTGAGGCAAGATCGCGACCAGTTCATCTCCGCCGAGTCTTGCGAGAATGTCGCTGCGCCTCGCGGTTTGCGTCATCAGCGCCGCCAGTTCGCGCAAAGCGTCGTCGCCCGCCGCGTGGCCGTACTGGTCGTTGATTTGTTTGAAACCATCGATATCGATCATGACCGCGCCGATCGGCCAGCCGTGTCGTTTGGCCAGAAGCCAGAGGCGGCGCGTGGCTTCCTTTAGACCCGTTCGATTCAGGAGACCCGTCAGCGGGTCGCGGCCGGTGGCATCGAGAAGCCGGACCCTAGCGAATTTCGCGATGGCGAGGTAATTCGCGGCGTGGCGGAGCGTGATCGCGTCGCTGGCCGAGAATGTAAACGGCTGTGCAGATGTAACGGCCAACAGTCCGGCCAGCTCACGGCCCCGAAAGAGCGGAGCGACCAGATCTGTCGGGCCGGCCAGGCTTCGAGCGCGGGACTCGTTTGACCCGTTGTCAAAATTTGCCGGGCCAGAAATGCGGTCAGCGGCACGCCCGAAGAAGGCGGTTGCTCGGCGGGAAAGGCGCGCTGCAAACGCATCCAGAAATGGCGCGGATACGTTTTGAAGCGCCTTCAGGTGCAGGGCCGATTCCTCTGCGCCCCACCAAATGCCGGCGGCCAAGGCCGCGGGCAGAGACGTGGCCAGCCCTTCGAAGAAATGGTCGAATGCCAGCTCTGCGCCGCGCTCGTCGAAAGCCGATTCCATAGCACGACGAAAGGCGTGCAGCGCGGCGCATGCGGTGTTCGGTATGGCGCCCGCCGAGATTCGGGCCCGGCTTTGAGCCAACTCAGCCGCGCGGAAGATCTCGCAGAGCAGCATTTCCGGCGAAGCTGTATGCGGGAGAATCTGCAGTGCGTGATTCTCGAAAGCCTGGTCTTGCCATTCGGACCCGGCCAAAACAATGACACGGAGCCAGGGGAACAGGCTGTGCGCCACATCGATCGCTAGGCAAATCGCTTCGTCGCCGTGCGATCCGTCGGCGATGAGGACTTCGAATTCGCCGAATGCCAGGAGTTGGGCCGCCTCCGATTCCGTTGCAGCCGCCGCCGACTCGCCGGCGCGGAGGGCAGTTTGCCGGAGTTCTTCGCGGCGGGCCGGATCGGCAGCCAGCACAAGCGACCGCACAGGTCCGTCATCGGAAGGTTCAATAGCGGTGCAGGGCCCCTTCATTGACATTCCGGATCTTACACGGAGATGCATGGGCCTCCAATCCGGTCGCGCCGACGGGCTGAGAAAATCGGCCTGCGCGGACCGGCCCGCTCGAGGCCGTGATTTGCGCTTTCACGCTTGACGGTTTAGAATGCATGGCCTAGGTTCCCGACCCTTGCGTCCGACGCCGGGCAACCGGCAGGGCGTCCGTCCGGGCGATTTGTCAAAGGTCGGGTGACCTAGGGCCATTTGTGGTACAAATGGTCCGGACCAATTGCCCGATGGTGTAACGGCAGCACACGGCCCTTTGGAGGCCAGAGTCTAGGTTCGAATCCTAGTCGGGCAACCAACTCGGAACTGTGAAATTACTGTCTGGCAATTCGCATCCGGCTCTGGCGAAGGCGATCGCCGAATACATCGGCGAGCCGCTCGGCGGTGTGCAGATCAGCCGGTTTCCGGACGGGGAGATCTTTGTCAAGATTGTTGAGAACATCCGCGGGCAGGATGTGTTCATCGTCCAGCCGACGTGCATGCCGCCGAACGAGAATATCATGGAGCTGCTGATCATGATCGATGCGGCGAAGCGCGCGTCGGCGGCAAGGATCACACCCGTCATTCCCTTCTACGGATATGGCCGACAGGACCGCAAGGACCAGCCCCGCGTGCCCATCACGGCCAAGCTGATTGCGAATTTGCTCGTCGCGGCAGGGGCCGATCGCCTGATCGCCATGGATTTCCATGCGCAGCAGATTCAGGGCTTTTTTGACATTCCGGTCGACCACCTCTACGCGGCGCCCGTGATCGTCAAACACCTGCGGCAGAGGAACCTTCAGGATCTCGTGGTCGTTTCTCCAGACCCGGGCGGGCTGAAAATGGCCTATGCGTACGCCAACATGCTTGGCGCCGGCCTGGCGATCGTGGGTAAACAGCGGAAGAGCGCCACCGAGGTGGAGGCAATCAGCATCGTCGGCGATGTCAGTGGAAGGAATGCGCTGCTGGTCGACGATCTCACAACCACGGCGGGAACGCTGACCAGCGCGGCAGTGCTGCTGAAGCAGCACGGCGCGATATCGGTCAAAGCGGCCGTCACCCATTGTCTGCTGACGGACCTTGGCGTCGAGCGGCTCAAGGCGTCTCCGATTGAGGAGTTGATCACGACGGACAGCGTGCCGCCCCGCACCTTCGACGGGTTCAAGGTCACCATCTTGTCCGTCGCGGAGTTGCTGGGAGAGGCAATCCTGCGGGTGCACAACAATCAGTCGGTTACGTCGTTGTTTCGAGTGTAGGCAGTGATGCCCTGGCGACAGGGCGCGGAGAAGAAAAAATGGTAATGGCAGTCAAATTGACGGCGGAAGTTCGCCGAGAAACGGGGTCGGGCGCCGGACGGCGCTTGCGACGCGCTGGGAAATTTCCGGGCGTCGTGTATGGCGTTGGCAAGGCGCCGGTAATCGTGTCGGTTGATGAGAAGGCGTTTCGACGCGCGGTGCACGGTCATACGTCGGAGCACGTAATGATCGACCTCGAAATCCCGGGCGTCGAGGTCAAGAAGGTCCTGCTTCAGGAAGTGCAGCAGCACCCCATCACGGGCCAGATTCTGCATGCCGACTTTCACGAGATCTCCATGACCGAGAAGTTGCGGCTGGAGATCCCCGTCCGCCTTGTCGGGACGCCCGTCGGCGTTTCGCAGCAAGGCGGCGTCCTCGAACATCTGGTGCGCAGCATCGAAGTGGAATGTCTGCCGATGGATATCGTCGAGGCGTTTGATGTCGATGTCTCGCCTCTGAAGATCGGCGAAAGCCTGACGGCGGGCGATGTGAAGCTCGATCCGGCCAAGTATACGCTGATCACGGACAGGAGCATTGCGATCGTCGCCGTGTCCGCGCCTCGCCAGGAAGAGGCACCTGCGGCCGCGGCGGCCGCGGCAGCGGCGGCCGAGCCGGAAGTGATCAAGGAGAAGAAGGAAGAGCAGGCAGCAGGCGAGGCGCCGAAGAAAGAGAAGGAGAAAGAGGAGAAGGCCGCGCCCGCGAAGGAAGCGAAGAAATAGTCCGCGCCGCGGCGGCATGACGGAGATCGCGCCGCGCCCCCGGCATTCCGATGCTGGACATGAAGCTGATTGTCGGTTTGGGCAACCCCGGCCGCGAGTACGAAGGTACCCGTCACAATGTGGGATTCGACGTCGTCGACGAACTGGCCCGCCGGCTGGGGCTTTCGTTCCGGAAGAGCTGGCGGTTCACCGGCGAGCTGGCGGAGGGCATGCTCGAAGGTTGCGCCCTGTTGTTGTTCAAACCGTCCACGTTCATGAACCGGAGCGGCGAGGCCGTGGCGCCGCTGGTTCGGAAAAAAGGAATTGCGCCCGCCGACCTGATTGTGGCAGTCGACGACGTGGATCTGCCGCTCGGCCGTTTGAGGCTCCGAAAAAGCGGCGGCGCCGGCGGGCACAATGGGCTCAAATCCCTGATTGCCCATCTCGGCACGGAAGCGTTTCCGAGAGTGCGGATCGGGATCGGGCGGGATGCGGAGCGCGACACGGTTGAACACGTACTCGGCCGATTCGGTTCCACCGAGCGGCCGGTGATTGAGGAGGCCATCCGAAGGGCCGCCGACGCGATTGCAGTGGCGCTTCGAGAAGGGTGGGATCAGGCGATGAATAGATTTAATTGAATCGGGCGACGGGACCTGGCAAAGTATCAGTTTTTACGCGGAAAGAGGGACAGAATGAACAGATACGAGGCCATGATCATTTTTCCCGAGTCCTTCAACGACGAGGCTCTGGAAAGCGCTCTCGAGAAAGTGTCGGCCGAGGTTGAAAAACTTGGCGGGAAAGTTGAGTCCAAGACGCGCCTGGGTCGTCGCGCCTTTGCCCGGCCGTTGAAAAAACACAATGCCGGGCAATACATGGTCGTTACATTCCGTCTGGATGGATCGAAGGTCGACACCCTGCGCATGCGGTTCAAATTGAACGAAGAGATTTTCCGATTCCAAATTATTCGAATCCCGGAAGCGGCCGGTGCCGCCGCCTGATGTGACATGTCCGCCTATTTGAACAAGGTATTCCTGATCGGCCGGCTGACGCGAGACCCGGTGAAGCGATCGACGCCAGCCGGGACTTCCGTGGCGGAGATGGGGCTTGCGGTCAATCGGCGGTACCGGACGGCTGAAGGGGAAGCGCGGGAGGAAACGTGTTTTGTCGACCTGACCGCGTGGGGCAGGACCGCCGACATCTGCAGCGATTGCCTGCGTAAGGGCTCACTCATTTTCGTTGAGGGTAGACTGAAACTGGATCAATGGGAGAAAAACGGCGAAAAGCGATCCAAGCTGAGTGTGATTGCCGAGACGGTCCAGTTTTTGGATCCTGCTTCCCGCCAGGGCCGCGACGAGATTGGCGATGCGCCGGAGGAGGATGTTCCGCCTGTTCGTGGGGGCATCGCCAAGTCCTCTGCGGAGAAACCCGCAGCCGCATCGCGGGGACCGAAAGGCGACTCCGACGATCCGGAAAACGACGATGATTCCCTTCCCTTTTAGCAGATGAACGAGAAGAGGACCGACCATGTCATCATCTGATCGAACCGAACGAAACCGGGCCCGGGAATCGGGCGGCGATCTGCAGCCAATGCTCAAGAAGGGCGCCAAGTATCTCGAGGGCGTCGCGCAGATCGACTACAAGGACAGCGAACTGCTACGCAAATTCATGACCGAGCGCGGAAAGATCATGCCCCGCCGCATGACGGGCGCGACGGCCCGCCAGCAGCGCCAGCTTCAGGCCGCCATCCGCCGCGCCCGCGTGATGGGGTTGCTGCCCTGAGGGGAGGTTCCGAGATGGCAACGGAAGTCATTTTGATGGAGGATGTCGACGGATTGGGATTGACCGGCGACATTGTGAAGGTCGCCGACGGCTATGCCCGGAACTACCTAATCCCCCGCAGTATCGCGGCCCCCGTCACGACGGCCACCCGCCGCCAGGTGGAGAAACGGCGCGCAGCCGCGGAGGCCAAGCGCGCGGCAAGGCGTGTGGAGGCGGAGGAGACGAAGGCCAAAATTGAAGCCCTCGAACTCACCATTCCCGTCCGCGCAGGCGCGGAAGGTCGGCTTTTCGGCTCGGTCACCGCGGGCGATATTGCGGCTGCTTTGGGAAAACACGGCATCACGGTCGACAAACACAAGATCATGATGGGGCATCCGCTCAAGGAGCTCGGCCCCCACAAGCTCGAAATCCGGCTCATGCCGGAAATCCGCGCCGAATTGAAGCTGACCTTGGTTGCGGAGTAGCCCGATGGCCAGGCCGGACGATCCGGCAACCGCGTCGCGAGCCCGGCAGGTTCCTCCGCACAGTGAAGAGGCGGAACGCGGCCTGCTTGGCTCGATGATGGTGGACGCGGCGCGCGCGATCGACCTGTCGCTCGAACGCCGGATCAGCGCCGAATCCTTCTATATCCCTGCGCACCGAACGATCTTCGAGGCCATTCTCGACCTCCATGAGAAGGGCCGGCCGGTGGATCTGCTCACCGTCGGCCAGCGGCTGCGCGACCAGGACAAGCTCAATCTGATTGGCGGCGTTTCGTATATCGAGGGCCTGATCGACTCCACGCCTACGTCCGCGGCGCTGGAATATTACATCGAAATCGTCCGGCAGAAACACATTCTCCGGCGCATTATCGAGACGTCCAACGAAGCCATCGAGGCGTGCTACAGGCTTGGCGATGAAAATGCGGATGTACTGCTCGACGACTTTTCCCAAAAGCTCTTTGACATCTCCCACTATCAGGCCCGGAGCGTCATCCCCTGGTCGGAGGCGATCAAGGAGACGATGGTGCACATCGAGCACATCTTTGAGACCAAGACCGGCGTCACGGGGATTCCAACGGGCTTCGTCGACATTGACCGTATTACTGGGGGCTTCCAGCCGGCCGACATGATCGTCATTGCGGCGCGGCCTTCGATGGGCAAGACGTCGTTGGCGATGAACATCGCGGAATACGTCGCGATGGGCGAAGTGTGCGACCACCAGCCGAGGCCCGTGGCGATCTTCAGCCTGGAGATGCCGCGGCAGGCGCTGGCCAAACGCATGCTGTGTTCCCGCGCGGGGATCTCCTCCCACCGGCTGCTCAAGGGGATTCTGCCCGCCGATGAGCATCAGCGCCTGGTTCACGCGGCTGCCGACCTTCAGAAGGCAAGGCTGTTTGTCGACGACACCGCGAACTTGGAGGTCGTGGAACTGCGCGCGCGGGCGCGGCGGCTGAAAAAGCAGTACGACATCCAACTGGTCGTGGTCGATTACCTCCAGATGCTGAATTATACCCAAAAGAGCGGCGAGGGGCGCCAGCGCGAAACGGCCGCCATCTCGGCGGCCCTCAAGTCGATGGCGAAAGAGTTGAATGTCCCCGTCGTTGTGCTCAGCCAGCTCAGCCGCGCGCCAGAAACGCGCGACAAAATCGCGGTGCCGAAATTATCTGACCTGCGCGACTCGGGCTCCATTGAGCAGGATGCGGACGTCGTGATGTTGCTCAGGCGGCCTTGCAAATATCCGTCGGACCCCGAGGCGAGCGACAAGACGCTTGCCATCGTCGACTTTGCCAAGCATCGTAACGGCCCGACGGGAGAAATACGGTTGAATTTTTTTGAAGAAACGACTCGGTTCGCCAACCGCTTGCAGACCGACACCGCCGCGGGCGAGTTCCGGCCCAGTTCGGGAGAGTTTTGAAGCGCTGGGGCACAGCACTCTGGGCCTTGTGGGTTGGCTGCGCGATCGCCGGCGCCCCCGCCTTCGGCGCGGAGATCCGCGAAATCCGCATTGAACGGCGCGGAGGCGGGCCTGTCGATGAGGCTGTTGTCCGGTCCTTCATTAGTGTCAAGGTCGGCGATGAGCTTACGCGCGCCGCGCTGGCGCGAGATGTTCGTGCACTTCAGCAATCGGGCCGGTTCGCGTATGTGGCGGCGGATGTGGAAGATGCGCCCGGCGGCGTAGCTGTGATCTACCAGGTGCGCAGCAAGCCACGGATCCGCCTGATCCGAATTGAAGGGGCTGACGAAATAGGCAATGCGAAGGTTCGGGAACTGCTTGCCCTCGGCCCAGGAGACCTGGTGGACGACGCTGTACTTGCGCTTAGGGCAAAGGCCGTCCAGGAACACTATCAGAAGAAATTATTTCCGGATGCCAGCCTCTCGTGGACGATCCGCGAGGATGAGATTGCCGGAACCGCCGATGTGATCGTTCAGGTGAAAGAAGGGCCCCGTGCGAGAATCCGCCGAATCCGGTTCGGTGATCTTCCGGACCCCGGACGCGCGGAGCGCGCCGCCCGCGCCATCTTTCCCTGGTTTTTTGACCGCCCTCCGGTCACGGGTCACGATCTGCGGCGCCCGATGAAACAGCGGCAGTCAAACATCTTTTCCTGGCTGACGGGAGCCGGCACCTATAAGCCAGACGAGCTGGACGCGGACCTTGAGACGGTTCGCCGCGAATTGCGCGACCGCGGCTTCCTGGACGCAAAAGTCGGGGATCCGGTCCTGGAACGAGTCGGAGAAAAGAAGATCGACATCCTCATCCCGGTCGAGACGGGGCCTCGGTATCGATTCGGCGAGATTCGCGTGGTTGGCCCTAAAAAATTCCCGATCGAGGACGTCCGGCGCACGGTTACGAATCGACCGAATGATGTCGCCACCCAAACGGCGCTCAACCGCGCCCACCAGGCGGTTCGCGATTTCTATGGCAGTCGGGGCTACATCCGCAGCGAGATCCAATCCTCGGTTTCACCTCGCCAAGAGGAGCCGGTTGTCGATGTCGAGATCGCGGTGCGCGAAGAGGGTGAGCCGGTTCGGGTGCGGGATGTTGTGATTCGCGGAAACACGCGCACGAAGGACAAGGTCATTCGCCGAGAAGTGACGGTCCTGCCCGGGGACGTCTACAACGATGTGCGCGTCCGAAACACCGAGCTGCGCCTCAGAAACCTCGGCTATTTCGACCTCGTCGCAGCGGAACCGGTCGACACACCCACCACGAATCTCGTCGACCTGGCCATCAATGTCGAGGAGCGCCGGACCGGCCAGTTCCTGATCGGCGCCGGTTTCTCAAGCGTGGATGATCTGATCGGGTTTGCCGAGTTGTCGCAGGGGAATTTCGATCTCTTCAACTGGCCGCCGGTCGGGGGCGGACAGAAGTTGCGGCTCCGGGGGACGGCCGGCACGAAGCGGAATGACCTCGAGCTGACCTTCACGGAGCCGTGGCTGTTTGACCGGCGGTTGGCGCTGACTGTTAATTTGTACCGGAGAAACCGCAGTTACCTCAGCCGCGTCTATGAACAGCGGGAGACCGGGGGCGAGGTCGGGATCGGCGTGCCGCTGGATGCGTTTACGCGGTTCAATCTTTCCTACGGCCTTGAGAATATCAAGATCCACAATGTGGATGCGGATGCGTCGGAGTTTTTCCAATCGCAGGCCGGTGACTATCTCAAGAGCTCGCTGAATGCGTCCGTGGTTCGCGATTCACGGGACAGCGCGTTCATTCCCACTCGCGGCACGCGCTCAAGCCTCGGGGGCATGTACGCCGGAGGCCCCCTCGGAGGCGATGTGGACGTGTACAACGTCGAGGCACAGGTGTCCACCTTCGTGCCCCTGTGGTACGACCACGTGTTCAACCTTCGCCTGTGGACGTCGGTCGTCGAGCCTCACGGCGACGCTGAGGACGTACCGGTTTTCGAACGGCTCTACCTCGGCGGCGCCCGCACCCTGCGCGCGTTCAAATTCCGGAGGGTCGGCCCGAAAGACGAAAACCGAGATCCAATCGGCGGCCAGACCGCCTGGTTCGGTGCGGCAGAGTACACTATCCCTGTCTATGAAAAGCTGCGCTTTGCGCTTTTCTATGACATCGGCTACGTGTATCGGGAGCCGTATGAGTGGGATTTTTCCACCTACAATTCGGACTGGGGTGTCGGCCTCCGGATCGATTTCCCTGCGTTTCCCCTGCGGTTCGATTATGCCTGGCCCATCGAAACCGATCCGGATGACCGGCGCCGCTCCGGCCGCTTTCAATTTATGATTGGTTATTCGCTTTGAGTCACTTTGCGAGGAGCCCCTATGACCCGAACGCTACATCTCCCCCTTGTTGTTGCCGCCGCCGCTTTGTTTGCGGCTGCACCTCGATACCCCGCTGCCGCGCAGGGCGAGGCGGGGCGGATCGTCTTTGTCGACATGAACAAGGTCTTTGATGAGTATTACAAAACGAAACTCGCCGAGGGGCAGCTCAAGGAGCAGGAATCGGAGTTGAAGGAAGAACTTCGAAAAATGGTCGATCGCTTCAAGGAGCTGCAGGAATCTTTCCGGCAGGCTCGGGAGGAATCCGAAGACACCGCGCTGAGCGATGAGGTTCGCACCGCCCGCCGGACGGAAGCGGAGGAAAAGCTTATCGAAATGCGTGAAATGGAAAGCCGGATTCGACGGTTTGAGGAAAGTCGCCGGCGCCAGATGGCCGAGCAATTGAAGCGAATCCGTGACAAGCTCGTGGTCGAAATCAGGGACGCTTTGAAGTCTCACGCGGAGAGAGAGGGATATCTTGCCGTCCTCGAGATTTCCGGCGACAACTTGAACGGGGTCCCCAACGTCCTGTTCTACGACCGGGAATTCGACATTACCCAAGAACTGATCGATATCCTCAACTCGGAAAAGAAATAGGGCCCGTTGCCAACTCATGGAGCTGGCCGTCAGCGAAATTGCGCAAAGACTCGGCGCTGAATGGGTCGGAGACGGCTCGGCTGTTATCCGGGGCGTCGCTGGCGTGCGGGACGCCGGTCCCGGCGAGATCGCGTTCGTGTCACAGCAGCGCTACGCAGCGGATGCGGCCGTGACGCGCGCATCCGCCCTGATCGTAGCCAAGGATTGGGCCGCGCCGGCGCCCTGTCCATTGATCAAGGTTGACAAACCTGAGCGTGCCTTTGCCGAGGTGGCCCGCTGGTTTGCCGGACCGGAACCGGCCTACCCGCCGGGCATCCACCCTTCGGCGGTAGTCAGTCCCGATGCCAGGTTGGGCGAAGGGGTCCATGTCGGCCCTCTTGCCGTCATCGAGTCGGGTGCGGAAATCGGTCCCCGCACGATCGTTGGCGCACAGTGCTTCATCGGGCAAGGAGTTAGGATCGGCGCGGACTGCCGACTCTACCCGCATGTTTCGATCCGCGAGTACTGCGTCATCGGCAACCGCGTCTGGCTTCACAATGGCACCGTGATCGGCAGCGATGGATTTGGATACGACGTCAACCCTGATGGCACTCGGACGAAACAACCGCAAATTGGCATTGTGGTCATCGGGGATGACGTGGAAATCGGCGCGAATGTGACCGTCGACCGCGCGCGATTCGGGAAGACGCGCATCGGAAATGGCGTGAAAATCGACAACCTCGTCCAGATCGCTCACAATGTCGTAATTGGTGACCACGCCGTTATCGTCGCGCAGGTTGGGATCGCAGGCAGCACGCGCATCGGCTCCAAGGCGATCCTCGCGGGCCAGGCGGGGATTGCGGGCCATTTGACCATCGGAGAAGGGGCCATCATCGGCGCTCAGGCCGGCGTGACGAAAGACATTCCGCCGGGAGCATACGTAATCGGTTTCCCCGCAACGCCTCAAAAGGAGGCGGCGCGCCAGCACGCCGCGCTCGCCCGCCTGCCCGAGCTCCGCGAGCGCCTCCTCGCCCTCGAAAAACGCCTTCAAGCTCTTGAAGCCAAGCTGGTTTGATCCGGCTATTGGCACGCCGATTGCTCTAAAAACTTAGGGTCGGATGGATATTACGAATCTATCTGATCTTCAAATGCTTGTGAGAATTACGTGTAGTATTTTTAGAGACAATTTGGCGCACAATGGGCGCCGGGAGCGACAGTCATGCAACTGGACAAATTGACCATTAAGTCTCAGGAGGCTGTGCAGGCCGCACAGCGCATTGCTGACGAGTGGCGGCACCCGGAAGTGGACGTCGACCACTTGGTGTCGGCCCTTCTTGAACAGCCTGAAGGCGTTGTCCGCCCACTCCTGGAGCGGCTGGGCGCTAAGCCCGACAGTTTGCGCGCCCAGTTGGATCAGGAACTCAGGAAGCGGCCGACAGTTGAGGGCGCAATCGACCGATACCCCTCTCGCGGGTTTCGAGAACTTTTGCAGCGGGCTTTCGCCCTCGCGGCCCAGATGAAGGATGATTATGTCAGCACGGAGCACCTTTTTCTCGCTGCCCTGGACGCCAATGATTCGGCGTTTGCGCGTCTGGCCAAGTCGGCGGGCGTCACTCACGACTCGGCACTGAAGGCGCTGCAAGCCGTTCGCGGCAGCCAGCGCGTGACGGACCAAAACCCCGAAGACAAATATGAAGCACTCAAGAAATACGGCCGCGACCTGACAGAGGCAGCTCGCCAGGGCAAACTGGATCCAGTCATCGGGCGCGATACGGAAATCCGGCGCGTGATTCAGGTGCTGTCTCGCCGGACGAAGAATAACCCCGTCCTGATCGGTGAGCCGGGCGTGGGCAAGACCGCGATCGCCGAGGGATTGGCGCAGCGAATTGTGGCTGGCGACGTCCCGGAAAGCCTCAAAAACAAGCGAATCATCGCGATGGACCTCGGCGCGATGCTAGCCGGCGCGAAATACCGCGGAGAATTCGAAGACCGCTTCAAAGCGTTTATCAAGGAGGTGCTGGACGCTGCGGGCGGCATCATCCTGTTTATCGATGAGCTGCACACGCTCGTCGGAGCGGGCAAGGCCGAGGGCGCGGTGGACGCCTCGAATATGATCAAGCCGCCACTGGCCCGTGGGGAATTGCGTTGCGTCGGCGCAACGACGCTGGACGAGTACCGGAAATACATCGAGAAAGATCCGGCTCTTGAGCGCCGGTTCCAGCCGATTTTGGTCAACGAGCCCAGCGTCGAAGACACGATTGCCATACTCCGCGGCCTCCGCGAGCGCTACGAGGCGCACCATGGCGTTCGGATTCAGGACGCGGCCCTCGTCGCCGCGGCTACGTTGTCGCACCGCTATATCAGCGACCGGTTCCTGCCGGACAAGGCGATCGACCTCGTCGACGAGGCGGCCAGCCGATTGCGAATGGAAATCGACAGTATGCCGGTCGAGATTGACGAGGTTCGCCGCAAGCTCCTCCAGCTTGATATCGAACGAGAGGCTCTCCGAAAGGAGAAGGATGATGCTTCCCGGGAGCGCCTCGAGAAGCTCGACGCCGAGCGCGCGCGGTTGAAGGAGGAGCTATCCGGCATGATGCTCCATTGGGAAAAGGAGAAGGAACTCATCGGACAAATTCGATCCCTGACCCAGTCGTTGGAGCTCCTTCGCGGCGAAGAAGAGGCCGCAAAGCGCGCCAATGACCTTGGCAAAGCAGCGGAGATCCTCTACGGGAAAATTCCTAGTGTGGAGCGTCAGATCAAAGAGGCCCAGGCGAAGCTGGCCGAGCTTCAAAAGGACCGGCGGATGCTCAAGGAGGAGGTGGATGCTGAAGACATTGCGACGGTTGTGTCTCTTTGGACCCGCATTCCCGTCAGCCGATTACTCGAGACTGAAAAACAGAAATTGTTACACATGGAGGAGCGCCTGCGCCGCCGGGTGGTGGGACAGGAAGAGGCAGTTTCCGCCGTTTCACGGGCCGTCCGGCGTTCACGGTCCGGCCTGCAGGACCCCAATCGCCCGCTCGGCTCGTTCATCTTCCTCGGCCCCACGGGGGTCGGCAAGACCGAGCTGGCCCGGGCGCTTGCGGAATTCCTGTTCGACGACGAACACGCCATGGTCCGGATCGACATGTCCGAATTCATGGAGAAACACTCGGTCAGTCGGCTCATCGGCGCGCCGCCCGGCTATGTGGGATACGAGGAAGGCGGATACCTGACCGAACACGTGCGGCGGAAACCTTATTCCGTCGTGCTCTTTGACGAGATCGAAAAGGCCCATCCGGACGTCTTCAACGTGCTCCTTCAAATTCTGGACGATGGACGGCTGACCGACGGGCAGGGCCGAACAGTCGATTTCCGGAATACGCTCATCATTATGACCTCCAACCTTGGCGGCTCCATCATTCAGGAAACGCTTCAGCAGCACCCCGATCTCAAACCGGAGGATCCGGCGTACGAGCAAATGGAAGCCCGGGTCCACGAAGTCTTGCGCGCCTCCTTCCGGCCCGAGTTCCTTAACCGGATCGATGAAATCATCATTTTCCACAGCCTCACCCGGGAGCAGATCGCCGAAATCGTGGATATCCAGCTTGCGCGGTTGCGCAAGCATTTGGAGGAACAGAAGATCGAACTGGAGCTGACTCCGGCAGCCAAGCAGTTGCTGGCCCGCGAGGGCTACGATCCCGTATTCGGCGCGCGTCCGCTGAAGCGTGTGATTCAGCGCAAGGTATTGGACGCGTTGGCGTTGGAAATACTCGACGGTCGCATTGCCGAGGGCAGCCGGGTCATCGCTGATGTCGGTCCCGGCGGCGACCTCGCATTCCGGGTCGCCTGAGCGGGTGGGGTTCGCCCTTCCGTGCCAGAGCCTGACGGCTCGCTGTTCCGGCCGGTAAAAGGAAGAGGTGCAGCAGTCCATCGTAACCGGTGGCGGGCAGCGGCTCGTACCGGACGGGAATGTTTCCATCGTCTGTAAAGTTGCCGTCCGCTCCGTTCCATCGCTTGGAATTTTCAGAATCTGTCGAAAAGGTGGCTGAATCCGTAGGACGGTCGGTCTCTCCGGCCAAGAGGCGGGTTCCGGCTGGTAGTTCCTCCTTGCAGCGATCTGCACGGTCCGTTGGGCTGGACAAATTCATAAATGCACCCAATGCGAACCGCCCCCCGGCTCCTTCCATGCGATAGAAAATGGATGTACGGTGTTTACAGTCCAAATATTTTTGTGTTATTTCTCTAACAGATTCTTGATGGGCAGGGCTTGTTGGAAGCGGATCGTAAAGCGCTAAACGAGGGTTTTGTGATGAGGGCATGCCGTGCGATACGCCTGCGCGCAATAAGCGCACTTTTAAGTTTATGTGCATGGATGGTAGCGGGGCAGGTCGTCTTTGGTCAGGTTACCTACTATTGGCGCGGAGATTCAGGTCCCGCGGATGGTAACAATTGGCAGGTCGATAATAACTGGTGGCGAGGGTATACCGAAGCACCAACCGGTAGTGAAATTATTCGCTTTGACAATAATCATAAGCTGATTACGACCAATAATCTGACTGCGACGGCTCGTTACCGAATCTTTTTTGATTCTCTCGCGACATCCGCGCGAATCGCAACAGGCACGACGGTCAACATTTTTTATGACTTTGGCGGGAATGTGCCGAAGATCGAGAATAATTCCACTTCGTCCCACGCCCTTCTGTTTCCGATTCAAGCCGGTTTTAACAACTTCGAGGTCAATCCGGTCACTGGTGATCTCGAGCTCATCCGTCTCGATTTACAGGGGTTTAATGTCAACGTGTGGGGCACTAACGGGCGAGCGCTGACGATCCGAAATTTGGGCGGCAGCACGGGAACCGTCGCCATCCAGCAAAATTCAACCGTTGTGATCACGGAGTCGGTGACCAACCGCGGCACGATGGCGATTTTGGCGGGCGCGTTGCGCTACAATGTTACGACAGGTCTCGACCACACTAATACCATTTTTGTCGGTGCAGATGGGGGCTCCGTGCCGGCGCGTCTTGAGGTGGGCACATCCGGCGTGGTGGTGTCGAACCGGTTGCATGTTCGATCGGGTACTGGGAATAGGACCATCGCAAATCTCTCTAGCGGGATGGCGACGTTTGAAGGGGAAATGCTTCTGGCGAATTCGGTTACATTCTCAAACGGCGCGGGCGGCACCCTCCGGTTTCGCGGGCCGGTCAATTTCAATAGCGCCCAGCGGCTTATCACGGTGCCAGCCGGTCATACGGCCAACATCGAGGGCCGCATGACCAACGATGCAGGCAACGGGCTGGTGAAAGCTGGATTGGGCGAATTGCGGATCGGCGCGTCTAACGATATTACCGGCTTGTACATCGATGAGGGAACCGTGCGGTTAACCGGCACGGTTGCGCACGTGCGCGGCGTCATAGATATAGGCCCGGCTTCTGGTACCAGCAATGCCATGTTGATTCTGCAGGATGCGGGTCTGGTGGTCACCAATCAGATCCGGTCGCGCAGCAGCTCTGGAAATCGGAATCTGTTGGCCGCGAATACCAGCGGTACGATCACGCTAAGTGGGTCGAATACTCTCGATCGTGAGATTACGTATGAAGTCGCTGGCGGCGGCGAGCTTTTGGTTTCCGGCGTCATGGGTGGATCGCAGACGCTTCGCAAATGGGGAGACGGCCGTCTGACGCTTACGAACAACAATGCGCTATCCGGGTCGATTGTCGTCAGCGGCGGTGTGTTGCGAATTTCTCACAACAACGCGCTGGGCACGACGGCAGCCTCAACCGATGTGCGAACGGGGGCGACATTGGAGGTGACGGGGAATATCAATTCGCCGGAGCCGCTGATTACGCGGGGCTTTGGCGTGGGCAGCAACGGGGTGATTCGAAACATCAGCGGCAACAACACACTCTCCGGAAATATCACGAACCAGATCACGTCTGCGATCGGGGTCGATAGCGGAACGGAGTTGACGCTGAGTGGAGTAGTTTCGTCCAGTTCAACTGAGAATTTTATCAAAAACGGCGCGGGCACATTAATACTGGCCGGCAACAACACCTTTACCGGCCAGCTTGACATCCAGGGCGGCGTTGTTTCGGTAAATTACATCGACAGTTCAGCCTCCGCCGCTCAACCTCTGGGTTCTCGCACGACATCGCCGGGCATTCGAATGGGTTCTTCGGTGTTTCCTTCCACGGCGCGGGGCACCCTGCGCTACACAGGCGCCACCGATACGGTGCTTCCCAAATCGATTCGTCTTACTGAAAACACCGAGGCGGGAATTGAAATTACTGCGAATGTCAATCTGACCAACTCAGCCGAAATTTTTGCGGGGGCGGCCGCTAACGTTCTGATTAAGTCGGGCCCCGGTCGGTTCGTGATGGAGAGTGTGAACACATTTGCCGGGCGCCTGTACATCACGCAGGGTGTGGTCCGCGCACTTGGGCCGATGAGCCTGGGCAATACCAACGACAGCGACAACCAAGCGACGTTTGTCTGGCCCGGAACGGGGATGGAAGCGGCGCTGGAAGTGGCCGGAGGTTTTACGCTGGGAGAGCGGATCTATTTGGCGGGGGCGGGCATTAACAGCGGCGGCGCCCTGCGAAATATCAGCGGCGACAATACGTTGACGGGCCGCATCTTCTTCTCATCGGCGACGAGGATCAGCTCAGATGCCGGAAGGCTCCATGTTTCCAACAGCACTGCAATTACTTCGGCGTTTGGATTGACCCTCGCCGGGGCGGGCGAAGTAGAGTGGAATACGCCGCTGAACATCGGCGCAAATCCGTTGATCAAGGACGGCACTGGGACGGCGACCGTGCACAGCATCAATACCTACAGTGGGTCGACCACGATCAGCAATGGCGTCCTGGTCGTTCGCGGTTCATCGGCAAACTCGGCGCACACGATCATGGGAGTCGGAACATTGCGGGGAACGGGGACGGTGGGCGCCTTGACTGTTTTCGGTCTTGTTGATCCGGGAAATACCATAGGGGACCGGGCCAATTTGAATTCAGGCAACCTTACGTTGCAAACCAATGGCGGAATGCGAGTTGATATTTCGAATGTGTCGGGCACTCCGGGTACGGAGTGGGATCAGATTGTTGTTGGGAGTGGAAGCGGATCGGTCACGGTTAACTCAACGGTCGACAACCCCTTCGTGATTTATCTTCATGGGAACCCGACGGGTTGGGACAGCTCCACGAATTACTCATGGCGCATCGTAAATGCGGGATCGATTAGTGGTTTTGCAACCAACCGATTTGTTGTCAACACGACCGGATTTTCGCCGTCCTTGGGAGGGGGCGCTTTTTCGGTGACCAACAGCGGCGGCAACTTGTTTCTTGTCTTCACGAGCGGAGGACTGGCGGGCGATGTGGAGGTTTACGGCAACAACACCCTCATTGTGAACGGCGATACCACGCCGTCGTTTGCGGATCACACGCTCTTTGGCGACGTCGTTACGGATGGCGGCACATTTCAGCGGGTCTTTACCATCACGAATTCGGGTACTGCGGCGATCGGTCTAGGGGGAATTAGTTTCTCTGGCGGGCATTCGTCCGACTTTACGGTCATCAATCAGCCGCCAGCGACTCTGCCAGCGGGCGGATCGACGAACATCACGATTGAATTCGACCCAAGCGCCGACGGCGAGCGGTGGACGGATCTGACGTTCACCAACACCGTAGCCGGCAAATCACCTTACACATTCCGGATCGCGGGCACGGGAGTCACGTACAACCTGGATGTGCTGGGTAATGGGCAGGTCATTGCAGACGGAGATTCGACGCCGTCCACTGCGGATCACACCGATTTCGGTCTCGTTGGTGTGTCGGGTGCGACCCTCACCCGAACCTTTACCATCACCAACACCGGAAATCGTCCCCTCGCCATCAGCAATGTGGTGATTGTCGGGACTCACGCGTCCGATTTTACGGTCGTCACCCAGCCTCCCACGCAAATCGCTGCGGGCGCAACGGCCACCTTCCAGGTGCAGTTTGATCCGTCGGCTATTGGCTTGCGCACAGCGGAGGTTTTGTTCACCAACAGTTCGTCGACGGGCAAGAATCCGTACAATTTCGCGATACAGGGAACGGGCGCGGGGAGCGGCATTTCCAACCATCCGGGCACGATCGCATTTACCTCGATGCTCGGGTCACTGCCGTCTCCTTCTTTCCAGTCGTTTAGCGTGTCGAACATCGGTCTGGAGACTCTAACCTACTCATTTGCGACAAATGCCAGTTGGTTGTCGGTGAGCAACACGGCGAACACGGCGGCGCCGGGCGCCGGCAATATTCACACCGTTCACGTGCAACTGATAGCCGGCCTTCAAGCCGGCGTATCGAATGCGACGATCACCGTCACGGGCGATTCGTTTACGACGAACAGTCCCCAGACGATTTCCGTGACGTGGACGATCACGAACATTCCGAATCCCTCGGCGCAGTCTGCGGTGGCGGACGGGCCGCAGATGGTGCGGTTGAGCTGGACGAAGCACCCGAGTTTTGACGTGTTGATCGTGTACCGGAATGGGGCGGCGCCGGCAGCGCCTGCGCAGGGGACATCCTACAATGCTGGGGACACGATCGGAGGCAGTTCGCTGGTGATCTACAAGGGGGCGGGATCGGCGTTGGAGCACGTGGTTCCGGCGGGGTCGACGAATTTCTACGCGTTTTATTCGATCAATAACAACTATTACTCGCCTGGGGTGAGCGCTGGGGCGACGACGCCGGTGTTTCAGGTGTTGATCACAGACCAGGCCAGCTACACGAACGGGGTGAGCCTGACCGGATTGAACGGCGGTGTTGGGTGGGGTGGAGCGTGGGGTAGTGGCGGGGGATCGTGGATTGTGACGAACGGGAGTCTGGAGGTGCCGAGCGGGCATCCTGGGGCGGCGGCGAATGCGTTATATGTGCCGGCGCCGGCGGCCAATGTGGATGTGACGAGGAACCGACCGTTTGGAGCGGCCTATAGCACAGGCCGACTTTATCTGGCGTATACGTTCCGAGCTGGGGCGGTGGGCACGGGCCGGTACCTTGGGCTGCAATTGACGTCGAACGGAGCAGGGCGGTTGTACTACGGATTGCGGGGCGGGCAAACGGTTCTGGGGGTGGAGGAAAGCGTTTCGTTTGGCGGGCAAAATTCCTCCTACGTGATCAATACGGGGACGGGCGACATTTACACAGTGGTCGGTCGGTATGACTTTGCGACGCGGGAGATGAATATTCTGGGGTATTTCAAGACGACGACAATTCCGGCGATCGAACCAGCGACGTGGGATGCGTCATACACCGTCCCGGCGGCCAATGCACCGGGAAGCATTGATGGATTGTCAATCAACATGGGCGGATTTGGAGGCCTGTCTTTGGGGAATACATGGCTCGACGAAATCCGCGTTGCGCAGAGCTGGGGTCAACTGTGGGAGCGGATGACGATGGGGGTTGGGCCGACGTCGATCGTGATCAACACCTTTATAGGCGGTACGGCGACGTCAGGAATATTTGTGGTCACAAATCTGGGTTATGCAACGCTGCACGTAACTAACACCGTCTCGTACGGTGCGGGCCTCAGTGGATGGCTGTCGATTAGCCCGGTTACGGCCGCGGTGGGCGCGGCTCAAACCCGCGTGTTTACCGGAGCTGTCGTGGCAGCTGGCGTCACGAATACGGGCACGTTCATCGCGACAAATACGGTCTCCGCGAATGCGGAGAACAGCCCGATCCGCGTCGTCTATACCTTGAATGTGTCAAACCTGCCACCTGTGGCGAGCGCATCCGCCACCCCGGATGGCCCGCAGATGGTGCGGTTGGCGTGGTCGAATCACCCCGGTCTCGAGGTGATGGTGGTCCATCGCTATAATGCCCCGCCAGCAGCTCCGGCACAGGGCGTCTACTATTCCGCTGGCGATGAAATCGTCCCCGGCTCTTTTGTAGCCTTCCGCGGAGCGGCGACCTCGCTCGAGCACGTGGTCAATGCGGCAAGCTTGAATTACTACGCCATTTACTCGGCGAATGGCGCGTTTTACTCCACAGGAGTCCTCGTCTCGGCCGTAACGCCGCCGTTCCGCTCCCCCGTTGTCGAGCAGGCCAGTTACACGAATGGCATGACGTACCTAGCAGGACTGAACGGGGGCACTGGTTGGAACGGCGCTTGGAACCTGAGTACTTGGGTTGTAACGAACGGGTCCCTTCCGGTTCCGACACGGCACCCTGGGCCGGCGGCGAACATGTTCCGCCTGCTGCCCGACAGCACCACGAATGCAATATGGACGCGCAATATCGAAGCCGACTACATTTTCAACACGGGAACCGTGTATCTCGCCTACACGTTCCGAACCGAGTCCTTTGGCCCAAATCGCCGCGTCGGCATGACCATCCGGGATTTCTATCTTGGGCGAGGTGTTTTCTTCGGTGTTGCTCCCGGGACGTACCAATTTGGGATTTTCGCAGAGCAGACATGGGCGGGAGTGACGTCTTCGGTATCCACAGGTACGGGCACTGGCGATGTGTATACCGTGGTGGGCCGGTACAACATTACGTCGCGTGTAGCGTCACTCTATGCCTACCACTGGACAGACACGATACCGCTGTCTGAACCGGCTACTTGGCATGCAACATTCACGAATCCCGTCGCAAATGCGCCCGTGGATATTGACCAGTTGCAGATCTACCTGGAGGGCATCGGAGGGGTTTCTGTCAGCAATACGGCAGTAGACGAAATTTTCTACGCGCCCAGTTGGGATCAGCTTTGGGGATTTGGCGGGATCGGGGTCGCGCCCACGTCGATTGTGTGGAACGTGGTCTGGGGCGGATCACCCACGGCATCGACCTTTGTTGTGACGAACATTGGCCGAGCGAACTTGTTCGCGACGAACACGCTTTCTTACGGGAATGGATTGAGCGGGTGGGTGTCGCTGAGCCACACCTCGATGGTGGTGTACACATCGAGCGCTCAGGTAGTAACCGCCTCCCTCAACATGGCGAGCGTGACGAATGTTGGGACTTTTGTCGCAACGAATCGGATTGCCGGTCATGCGACGAACGGTCCGGTTGATGTTGTGATTACGCTCAATGTCTATCCCGCCCCGCCTTCGAATCTCACCGCTGTAGCCGATGGGCCGCAGATGGTGCGCCTCAACTGGAATAACCATTCGAATTTCAACGTGATGCTCGTCTACCGCAACGGGGCTGCGCCGGCGGCACCTGTTCAGGGAACAGCGTATAATCCGGGCGACACGATCGGCGGATCCTCCCTGGTCATTTACAAAGGCCCGGCGACGTCCCTGGAGCACGTGGTGCCCGCGCTGTCCACCAACTTCTACGCCCTTTACTCGGTCAGTTCGAACAACTTCTATTCAACGGCAGTCTCCGCGTCGACAAATACGCCGGGCTTCGACGTGCTGATCATCGACCAGTTCAGCTACACGAACGGCGTTCCGCTGGGCTTGCTCAACGGCGGCACGGGCTGGGGCGGCGCGTGGTCGTCCACCAGTTCTCTGGCTGGCGCCTACCACATCACGAATGTCACGTTGGCCTACCCCACCAATCATCCCGGCGGCCGCGGCAATTCTCTGTTCCTTCCCGCCCCCGGCACCAATGGAACGGCTATCCGCTCACGCCCATTCGGGTACACGTTTAGCACAGGGCGGATCTACCTTGCGTACACGTTCCGCCTTCAAACGGTCGGATCGTTGCGTTATGCGGGCGTGCACCTAATGTCCGGTACCAATCGGATTCTCTACTATGGCGTACCTGGCGGCTCCTCGCATCTGGGTGTGCAGGAAAGCATCACACACAGCGGAAGCATATCGACCTATTTCGTGACGACAGGCACAAACGATATTCACACCGTGGTCGGCCGCTATAACTTTGAGACCCGCGAGATGGCGATTCTCGGCATCTATCGGACAGGGACGATCCCCTTCACTGAGCCCGCGCTCTGGAGCACCAACTACATCGTCCCCGCGGCGTATGCGCCGTCATTCATCGACGGTTTCGCATTCTCCGTGGGCGCCTACAGCGGCGGCGTGCAAAGCAACGCGTGGTTCGATGAAATCCGCGTGGCTCGGAATTGGTGCCAATTGTGGGCGTTCACCGGAGCGCCTGCTATCGCGGTCAGTCCGACCTCCATGTCGTTTTCTGCGATGCTGGGCGACAATGTGTCGATTACCCAGCAACTTACGATTATCAATACGGGTTTCACCAATTTGATCTGGTCGATTAGCACGAACTATGGAGCGGGTCTCCAGAATTGGTTGGCGATTGCGCCTGGGGCGGGCACGAATCCGGCGTGTGATCAAACGACCATCAACGTTGTTCTTCAGGGCGGATCCCTGACCAACGCGGGGACCTTCGTCGCCACAAATGTCATTTCGGGCAATGCGACAAACGGCCCGATTAGCGTGCCGGTGACGATAACAGTCAGCAACATACCTCCTCCCTCTTTTCTCTCGGCGATCCCCGATGGACCGGAATTTATCCGGTTGGCGTGGAGCTCGGCCCTGCCCGTTTTGCTGGTGTACCGCCAAGACAGCGCGCCCACGGCCGACCCGGTCAACGGCACGTCGTATTCGATCGGTTCAACGATCGGCGGCGGGACGGTGATCTACACCGGAACACTGCAGAGCCTTGAGCACGCAGTCCGGACAAACGCCACGCACCATTACCGCATCTATGCGGTCAACAATAACTACTACTCGACGCCGACGGCCGCCTCGACAAATACGCCGCCGTACGTGGATTCGGTGATTGTCGACCCGTTCCCGTACACGAACAGCGTCCTTATTAATTATGTGGCGCAGCATCGGGGTATTGGATTCACCGGCAACTGGTTCGCGATCACGAGCACCAATAATTTCCTTGGGCACTCGCAAAGCCTCCCGGCGCCGTTGAACTATCCAACCAACGGAGCGAATAAGCTCTGGGTATTTGACCCGGGCGTTGGGGAGGTCGCCGAATTATATCGCCCATTCCCAGCCACGAGTACAGGGCGCATCTACGTGGCCTTCCTGCTCCAGATGCAGAGCAATAATCTTCTTAACTTTGCAGGCGTTCATTTGGCGCAGGGTAACACTCCCTATCTGTTTGTCGGTAAGGGTGGCGGGACGACAAATCTCCGCGTGGAGAGCATTCAGGCCGGTTATGCAGGCGCATCATCTGCTTATTACGTGTCCACTGGCACCAACAACACCCATGCAGTCCTGGGCCGGTACGATTTCGCCACGCGAGAGCTTTCTGTTATCGGGGTCTACCAATCCTCTTCCATCCCCACCGGCGAACCGATCACTTGGGACGCAACCTATATAGTTCCGGCGGTCCACGCACCTACCTACATCGACGGCATTCGCCTGATTTCCGGCGCGACAAATCCATCCGGCGTCGGCCATGTCTATTTTGACGAGGTCAGAATTGCCCCGACCTACGAAGACCTCTTCAACCTCCGTCCACCGCATGCCACGAATTACCTCGTTGGGGCGACGAATGGAATCACCGACGCAGCGCTACGCACGGGTTCATATCCTGTCCAACTCTGGCTTTACAGTCTGTTTGGCATGACGAATAGCGCGACCAATCCGGACTATGACTTCCTCAATCCGCTCGGCACGATAGTCATCAACGATCAGCCCTTCACGAATTTCCTGTATTCGGATGCCGGCCGGTCGCTGCAATCGTCCAACCATGTCCAGCCGGCCGTCGCCTATAATGACGTCGTCCTTGGGGTGTACACCATGAGGTGGAGCGCAGCCACCTCGAACGGAGTGTGGCGGTACAATCACGTGACATTGTCGAATGGCACGGTGCAAACGTTTGTGGTTTTTGATGATGACACGAATCCGCCGGTGGCGAACACCATTCAGTCCCCTCACAGCTCGGCATCGCATTTCATGCACGTCAGCTCCAACAACAACGCTGTTGGCTCGGTCGGGGGCTCCAGCGGAACGAATATCACGTACATTCTTTTTGACCATTACCTGGCGAATGTGATTGCGCCGACTTCGCCGTTGACCTTCTTCTTCGGGGCGAGTGACGCCGGTTCCGGGTTGAGCCGCGGTGTCGGAGCGGACCCGCTGTACCACAGCCATCTCTCTATCGGGTCGGCAATAGTCAGCAACACAGCCAACTGGGATCCGGTCTTGAGCACCCATTTCACAAACACCACAACGGCCTCCACCAACGCGTGGACCTTTACGAATGCGTTCAGTGCGTCCGTGGTGTCGGCGCTGGTGAATAACACGGCTTTTGGTCTGGGGACGAATCCGGTCGTGTTGACCTGGCGCGACGCCGATGACGACCGACCCGGCGACCAGCTATCCCATCCGGGTCAACAACACGGTTTGCTGGTCGTCCGCGACGACGACACCACGCCTCCGGAGTTTTCCTTCTTTGGCATCCGCGGCGTGACCGGCGTGAATACCGTCCGCGTCGATGAGCTTCAATACGGTTTCGGCTGGTGGATTACGGGTCGCGTGCGGGATGTGGAAAGCGGCGTCAATGTGAACGGCACGAGCACGAATACCCCGAACAATTCGCCTTACTTCCAGCTTATTGACCCGACCGGCACCGTACGGCTGACGAAAGTATTTGATTTCCTGCAATTCACGGACGGCGGGGCGTTGGTATTCACCGACGGAACGGTATCAAACGGCGCGGTGGCGATCCCATCGGTGACCACCAACGATACGGGCATCTGGACTGCTCGCGTCGTTGTGGCCGACAACGACAATGACTGGGGTATTCATGACCAGTTGGTGGCGACCAATGATATTCCGTTCACGGTCATTGTCGGGCCCAATCTGGCCGGGCTCGCGATTGCGCCGGCGATTCATTCGGTCACGTCCACCTTTGGCGTAATCACGGCACCGAGTCCTTGGCCCAACACATTTGCGACAAATGTTGGGAACGGCGCGTTGATTTACAGCCTACAAACCGTTTTCGTGGGGCCGTCAGGCTGGCTGACCGTGTCGCCTGCCTCAAACATCATCCTGCTGGGCAACGGCGCAGTCACGTCGCACACCTATACCGTTGATCCGTCCATGCTCGCGCCAGGCGTCTACACGGCTCGCGTGCTATTTGTGGGCAACCAGACGAATGGTACGCGGACCAATATTGTGGCCTTGCGCGTGTTCGGCTACCAGCCCGGCGAGATTGTCGATCAATTCACCAACAGTTCCGGCTCGCTGGAAAATATGATTGGTGGCACCGGCTGGACGAACGCCTGGAACAACAATCCGGACGTTGGCTTCAGCATCGATCCGGGCAACCTTTACGTGCCCACCAACTATCCGGCCGCGGCCGGCAACAAGGCCTGCGGCAATACGGCCGGAACCGAGCTCCAAGCCTTCCGGTATTTCAATCCGTTTACGACGGGCAAGATCTTCATGGCGGTAGCGGTTCGGAAGACCGACGGCAATGCCGACGGGTTCAATGGCATTTCCTTCATGAGCAATGCTGCCGAGGTCGCGTTCGCCGGGAAGGTCTTCAACAACGCGAACTTTGGAATCGATCTTGGGCCGAATGGCGGCATGAAGCTCAGCAGCTTTGGCGTCAATGGCGTTGGCGACCCTGGATATTTCTACGTGGGAATGTACGACTTCAATTCGAACCGCTTCTACGGATTTGCGCTGTATGGCGGCGCCCTTCCGCTGACCGAGCCGAATTGGTACGTCACGGGCACGCCGACGGTGGCTATTGGCATGATCAACGGCATACGCGTCGCGGCCAAGGATGAAGGGAACTTCTGCTTTGACGAAATCCGCGTGGCCTCGTCCTGGCCGGGACTCCTCAATCAGTTCACCAATGAGCCGAACGTCCATGCGTCAGGCATGCACTTCTACAACGTGTCGACCACGTCAATGACGGCCGGATGGATTCCGGGGAATGGCGCGTATCGAATCGTGGTCGCCCGCGAAAGTGCGCCGGTGACCTTTGTTCCCACCGATGGCGTTTCCTACGCATCCAGCGCGAATTTCACCAACGCGCCCGATTTCGGTGGCAACCGCATCATTTACAACGGCATCGGCACGAACGTGCACGTGACCGGACTAAATCCGGAGACGCTGTATCACTTTGCGGTCTTCGAATACAACATGGGTGGAACGCCGTCTCCGAACTACTACACGGCGCCCGGCTTCGCCACCGGCCAGCAATGGACCCTTTCCCTTGAGCCGTTCGGGAATGCGACGAACCTCATGGCCTATCCGGATTCGCCCTATTCAATTAGCAATACGTGGACGATTGCATCCGGAACGCCGGCCCCGAGCGGATATCTGCTGCTCTATGGCACGAATCCGGTGACGGCGCTGCCGCAGGATGGAGTGGGGTATACCAACGGCCAACTTGTCGGCGGCTTTACTGCCTTTATCGCTACGCCGGGCACCGTGAGCAATGCCCTTCACACGAATTTGCTCACCTGCACACTCTATCATTTCCGCATCTTCTCGTTCCGTTGGAACGGATCCGCCCCTCAGACCTACAACTACTTCACGTCTACCGTGGTTACCGCATCCGCGGAGACGCTGTGTGCGCAGCCGACTCTCCAAGCCAGCAACATTGTATTCCAATCGGTGGGAACAAGTCGGGTTGAGTTGTGCTTCTCGCCGGGTAACGGTCAGGGCCGTGTGGTTGTCGTGCGCGGCACGAATGCGGTCAATCAGTTCCCAGTGGATGGAACGTCGTACACGGCCAGTACGAATTTCGGGTCAGGATCCCACCTGGGCGACGGCAATTTCGTGGTCTCCGTCGGCACGGCTACATGCGTGGAGGTAGTGGGGCTCGCGCCCGGCGTCACTTGGCATTTCCGGGTGTTTGAATACAACGGTGCAGGCAGCGGGATTGACTATCTCACTGTGACCGCCAGCAACAACCCGCGGAGCGTCGCTACGCTCGCGCAAGGCATCATCTACGAGGGGTTTGACTATGGATCCTTCGTCAATCTGTCCGGATTGAGCGGAGGCACTGGCTGGACAAATGCATGGATCACGACTGGCGGGCTGGTGGAGACCGGACCTGGCAACTTCCCGCAATTCGGCAATTATCCGCCGGATTACCCGGCCCCGACGCGCAGCGGCTTTATCGATCTTGGCAATACATCAGAAGACACCTCCGGCCAGCGCGCCGCCCGCCGGAATTTTGCGCCCTTCACCAGCGGCAAGTTTGTCATGGGCTTCAAGATCAATAACAACCACACGCTCGTTGGCACCAACTACCTGGGCGTGAATCTGCTCAACGGAAGCGCCGTTACGGCCTTCGTTGGCAAAGCCTACGGCGTCGAACAGCGGCGGCTATCGATCCAGTATGGGTCGCAAATTCGCACCAACCGGCTGGATGGAACCAATCCGGGATACGAAATCAACGCGGGAGTCGACTACCTGATCGTCTTAGAATACGACTTCGAGCAGGATACGCTCAAAGCTCGCGCGTATACGACCAATCAGCTCATGCACGCCGTGCCCGAAAAGGAGGCGGCGTGGATCGTCGAAATGACGAATGTCGTAATTGAGAAAATTGACGGCATCCAACTGGTGGCCAGTGACAACAACCAGATTGTTACCTTCGACAGCATCCGGATCACGCCGAGCTGGGAAGAGACCACGTGGGGAGTGCCTCAGGGATGGCATGACGATTATGGTCCCCTGCCGGCGCTGGTCTATATCGGCACGAACTACGGACCCTCTGTTTATAACTTGGTGGTCACCAATCTGAGCGATGCGGAGCTCGCCTCCACAAATCTGATCGATTTTGCGGTTCGGTGGGAGGCCCGCCTCGGAGGATTGTTCCTAACCAACACAGTCGCCACCAACCTCAATATCGGTTCGCACCAGGCCCGCGTGAATCCGAACTGGGATCCGCTTGCCATCGGAGCTGCCACCAATCCATTCAATCTCGACAAAGTTTTCGAGGGGTATATCGGCTACAACGGCTTTGCGTCGGTGACCACCTTCCACAAAGCTGCATTCAACGTCACCAACCTCGATTTCACCGTGAATTATTTCGTTACGGTTTCCGGCGAAAATGCACCGGCCGGCGCTCCCACGGTGCCCGCGGCCCTGGGCCCCTCGTGGGCGGTGGTGCCGACCAATCGCGCAATGACGATCAACTGGCCGTTGCAATTTTATGCGTATGACGACGACACGAACGCGCCGCTCCTTGGGGCCAAACCGTTGAGGGTATTCACGAATTCCTTGATTGCGCCGGCTCAAACCGTTGGTTCGCTTGACCGGTATTTCATTGAAGACGGCGTGCTGACTGGCGCCGGAATGCGCGTGATGGTTAATATTTACGATCAGCACAGCGGGTTGCAGCGCTCGCCCCATGGTCCAGCCTCAACCAACGCAACCCTCTCGATCCCCTTCGTCGCAACCAACAACTTCGCGGATTATGAAGCCTCCTGGAGCTCCGCGATCGGGACCAACGCTAATGCCACCAGCACGTGGTCGTTTGCCGCCTCGCTGTTCACGTGGCAGCGCGTCTCCGATATGTGGGGCGGTGACGGCTCCGGGGCGCAAGGGCAGGATCTTGCCGTCACTGTGACCATGCCGGACAACGATGCAGATCGAGTGAATGACCAAATGATTGCGTCGAATCTGTTGGCCGGATACATCCGCCTGATCGACGATGATACGGACGGTCCGCTGATGGCGGACATTATCTACACCGGCTCTGTCGCCCGCCCATTCTTCATACTCACCAATCTCTTCCCGCTGGGCAGCGGAGATACGGAAATTCGCGGGACCTATCCGCGGCGCGAGGGAACCAGTACGAATTCCACATTTGCCGTGACGGATGAAGAGCTCGCCCTCAGCGGCTCTAAAGGCCTACAATTCGCCTTCGGGGCCATGGATCTCGGCTCGGGAATCCGCCGTGCAACCTCTGGTGGCACCAATGACGGGATCAATTTCGAAATCCGGCTCACTACGCCGATCGTGACCAATACCATCATTGGTTGGAACGCCTCGCTCTCCACCTCCAACAACGCGCCGGGTGTCGTTCAGACCAACATCTTCTCGTTCACGAACGGATTCTTCACCGAGTCGCAGATTAATCAGCTTATCAACAACACGTTGTTCACGATGGCCAAACGAAGCCTGGTCCGTGTGAATCTGCAGGATTCGGACAATGACCGCACCAACGATGTGAGCATCAACGCCGCGCTGTCCTACGGCTGGATCCGGGTTTATGACGACGACGTGAAAGGCCCGTCCATGACGAGCCTCCAGGTCGACAATTCTTTCAGCGACGAGGCGGTTTTGTTCACATCCTTTGAGACCTCTGAGGGATGGCCCGCATTTCTTGCCTCGGGTACGCTCTGGACAAATGTCGTGACCAATGGTCTGGGTACAGGTGTTTGGTTCGGCACCACCTATGTAAATCTTGGGGATGCGGCTGGCGGAGTCCGGAAAGGTGGCTTCGCAGCGACAGGGGTCGGCCAGTACCTGCAAACACCGGCGCGAACCGATGTGGGCAAGGTTATGGTGGATGCCCGGCTGTCCAGTACCGGCGCGGTTCGTCACCTCGAACTCCTGTTCTGGGATGGGACGAATTGGGCCAGCGCCGGCACAAATGAGGTTGACTCTGCGGATTATCAGTCAGAGGTATGGAATATTGATTGGCCGGGCATCACTACGCTGCGCTTGGTGCGCGTAGGCACGGATGGCTCGCCTGGGATCTATATCGACAATTTCATCGTCCTCCAAAGTGGATTCCTTGCTGATACCAATTCCTTGGGATGGACGAACCTCACATCGGTCACGATTCGTTGGGATCACGCCACGGATGATTATCATGGCATTGATGAGTATCGCATCGTCGCGCCCGCGATAGGCACAACCCCGCCAACGGCCACCAACCACGGCTTCAACGTGCCAGGCAACCAGACCAGCCAGGTGGTCAGCTTGCTGCATCAGCAGGGCACCATCACAGGCTTTATCTTCGCGATTGATAACGATCTCGATCGTCCGTCTGCTTCCTCACAGGATCGGGCGATGGGCAGCGTGGTCGCCTTCCGTTTGCGGATCGACACCAATCCTCCGCTCCCGGTGGCCAATGCGACCAATGTGACCGATGATCCGCTGGTCGACGAGACTACGGAAATCAAAGTCCAGTGGACGCCCGGCCACACGAACAGCCACATCGCGGCCGGATGGCGGACCTCCGATAATACGCCGCTTTCACCGTGGGACACGTACATCATCACCGTTCATGAACTTGATGGTTCATTCAATCCCATCAGCACCACGGTGATCACCAAGGCGCAAATCCCGAACCTTGGTTCCAACAATACCTCTTCGATCATCATTTCGAATTTGAACTTCGATGCCCTTCATCGCGTGCGCATCCGAGCCCGCGATGCGGCTGGGAACCTCAGCCCTGAAGTGGTCGTGACCGGCCTGACCGTGAACTTCCAGGTCACGCAGGGCATCTCCAGAGTGTTCAGCCCGGGCACAAATGGGGTGCGCCTGGCTTGGATTGCTTCCACAAATCGGGTGTACGACGAATTGTTCGTCGATGCCCTGAACTTCAGTGACTCGCTCAGCAACGCGTGGAAATGGCTCGATCGAATTACCAATAATGTAGCCGGCGGCAACATGCTCATTGATGAAGGCGGCTTCAGCCCGACCAACCATTACCGCGTCCCGCCGGAGGAGCTCGGCGCCACGATGCGGTTCTATCGCGTCTCGCTTCAAGACGCTTGGCAACCGACCAACGCGTTGCGCCGCGGGAGCCGGGAGGTGTACGTGACGAAGCCCATCCGCCTGGTGCCCGGCGAAAACTGGTATGGCACGTTCTTCGTACCCGATACGGCAACGGTTGCCTATGTCTTCGGAACCAACCGTGTGCCGGCCGGCACAACCTACGCGACGGCGACCAAGATCCATTGGTTCAGCCCGCAACGAGGCACCGGATCCTACAACTTCGTGACCAATACCGTCGGGTTGTACGGCGGCAGCAGCGGTGGCACCTGGTTGCGTTGGACAGGCGATTGGGGTGCGGTGGCTAATGACATGGTCTTCCCGACTCATCAGGGCTTTATGATCGAATTGCCGGTTGGATCGCCGACGATCCACCTGCCGATCGTAGGCCGCGTGATGACGCAACAACAGGTCATCGCCATTCAAGGGGCATCGGGTAGCGGCAGCAATCTATTCCACGTGTTGAACTGGAATTATCCAATCCATGTAAGCCTCACGGGCGCGTTGTTCCGCGGATCCGGTATGGTGGGCCACAACTTTGTGGCCTTCGCGGATGAAATCCGAATATTGAGCGTCAGCAATGGCATCGCATCGCTGACGCATCCGCGGGTCCGATGGCATCTCAGGTCGGACGGGACAACGTGGAATCTCGCTGCGTACAATACGAATGAATTCTCATCGCCGCCAACGGTGGCCAACTTCAGAATCCGGCCGGACGACGTCGTCATCATCATCCGTCGCAATCCGGGTATGATGTACTGGACCAATCGGCTCTACTATTCGATACCCGGCAAGAACTTCAATCCGTAGGGGGGGCTGCGCCAAAAGAATTGGGATGAGACTCTGTGGGTAGCCATCGTCCTTAACGGCCTCTATTAGAACCAAGCAGACAGCCCGATCTCTTTCGCAGCACGCCATTTGGCATGGAGAATCCGCGCGTCACGTTTCTAATCCAGGGGTTGCTGCGCTAGTCCAGTCGTCGTGCTTTCGGCTTATACTCAATTACGGGATAGAAAAGCTTTAGGGAAATGGCCGGTCGGCAGAGAGATCCCGCCGCAATCGGTTTGGGCGCTAGCCGCTAGCGCGATGGCGTCATTGCAGGTGTGGACGCCGGCGCCCATGTCTCCGCGATCCCGTCAGACGCGCGAAGCCACATTCCTTTACGCGGCGGGGATGCCTCGTTCGACTCAGCAACTCGCAGCGCCGTGAGCGTCCACGGGATCGGACCGCCGACCAGCCCGAACGGCCCCCGGATCCGTTCTCCGGCGATGAATCCGAACTCCCGATTGTCAACTTTAATCAGCAGCCCGGTAGGCGTGTTGCAGAGGGAGATCACTTCATGCCCTCGCGGCGGCCGTGGTACCCCCCTCGCATGGATGGGGTGAAAAGAGCCATCTTTGAAGCGCCCAATCGCCCAAGCGTTCCAATGCCAATGCCAGCCGAAATATGTGTATTCGGTATCGTTCTTCAGTGACCAGGCGATACCGCCCACCAGAGGACCCGTATCATGCCGGACATCGGTTGTTCGCATTTGGAAGACCAATTCGCGCACGTCCGCGTCGGCCAGGGTCGGTATGTTGGCAACCACAACTCGCCCCGTGCCGGAAAGAGTCCAGCCTCCGTCGGAATCCGGGACTACCGGACGTGGCGGGTGCGCCAACCGGTCGGAGAACCAGTCGACCGAAACCTCATCTCCATCCGGATCTTCTGAAACGATCCGAAATCGGCGTTCGCCCGGCTTGTCCTCAACCGAAACGATCTGAGGCGGCGAGGGCGGCCGGTTGAGGCTCTTGAATTGAACGATCTGCGGAGGACTCCGTACCGCGCTCCCGTCAGGAAAATGCGCCACGGCCTGCAACGGAACGGGACCGGCCCCAATCCGCGCCGCATTCAGCACCACAATTTGTTCCTGGGTGGAAGCGGTTCCGCTCCAAATGATTCGTTCATGCGCGCGAATGGAAATTCCGGTGGCCCCCGCCGACGCGGAAACAGCAACAGAGAAAGGTCGATCGATGTCCACCTGCTTATCGGTCGCGGTTAGCCGCAGATTCGCGGACCGCCCCAAGTTTCCAATGAGAAAGCCAAGCCTCGCATGACCTTGTCGACGGATGGGTCCGGGCGAATATGCGATTGCTCGCAGCTCATGCCAGCCGTCGTCAAAATTTCGAGTGTCGAGCCGGATTCCCGCTGTATTGCCGGGCGTAGGGAGACTTCGGCCGTCCAAGAGAAAGACATAGACCATCCCTGGTTCCGCGGCCAGAGAGGAGGCGAGGAATGAGACTTCACCCCGCAACGGCTGCCCAGACTCCTCGAGATTGATCAGCGTTAGCGGGATTGGCCGTGCCCACGGGCGCGCGAGCGGATCGCCCACCAGATATTGCTGAAGAGGGCTGCGCAACGCCTGCAGGTAACTTTCGAGCGCGGTGCACCCGCGCGCGTAGTGGACGAAAAGGCGTGCATGCGCGAATTTCGGCCAGGCCGAGTATGGCTCGATCACGGTGCCCGAGGCGAAAGAAGCGCCGTTCCGAAGCCAGTGCGTAAGACGCACCTGATCCTGGTGGTGAAACTCCGCGCCAAAACTGGTCAGGTTGTCGACAAGGCTGCCGGGTTGCAGACGGCCCCAGGGTTTGTCGGTGTATGCGATGCCCACCAACAGTCCTGACAAAGGCTGGTTCACGGCTGGTTCATTTGAGGATATCACTGCGGATATGCCCATTTGGGCTAATTCCCGTGCTGCCCCCTCGAATTGCCAGCGCCGGGCTGTGCAACGCACATTTTCACTCAAGTGGTAATAAAACGGATCGCGCGGAAACGTTCCGTCCGCAGCGGCCGAACGCCGAAGGCTGTCGATGGTTTCCTCAACCGTCAATCCTCGATTGGCGGTGTAGGCCAGCGTGGCGGATGGCATGGGCATGGCGTCTCGGAAGGCTGCAGCGAAATCCTGGAGTGATCCCGACGGCAACGAAGACCCGCCGGGGTTGTCGAATCCGCGCCAGAAGGGCGAGAGATAGTGGCCTGTCTTCACCACCTCGCCGGATGGGAACTGGCCTCGGACGAAGGTCGCGCCGTTGATAGAGATTGGCGGGTCGACCAGTACACGAACAGGAAACCCTGCAGAATAGACCCAGGCGAGAATGTGGTCCTCCAAATTACGGCGGGCGATTTCCTGCCGAACGGGTTCAAGGATCGCCTGCAGGAACAATTCAGGAGAAATTTCGGCTCGAACGCCGCCCAGATCTCGGGGCACATCCAAATAGATGAGGTTCGCCGAGGGTATCTGCCGGATTTGGGCATAGTGGTGCGCAATTTCCAGAGAGTCCGGATGGTTCTGATTGATGATCAGCGCGATTTCGTGTGGTCCCTGTGCGAAAACACGACAACCCAGGCCGGCCCACACGGCGGATCCCGCCACTAGTCTATTGAATGCGGGTAGGAACCGGCGGGCGAATTCGTGAGCGCGGAACTGCCGGATCCTTCTCTGGATCAAGAGAGGAGGCATGCCAACTTCAGTAGGCCCCGTGTTGGGAAAGCACCGCCCGAATCGTACGGACAAGAATGACGATGTCCAACCAGATAGACCAATTTCGAACGTAATACGTGTCCCACCGCGGCATCGCCGCATGGCCAGCTTCACTCCGCCCGGAGACCTGCCAAAGCCCCGTGATGCCAGGACGGACACGCTCTCGAAGCTGGCGCGCTCGTTCAGGGAGGGCTTCATGGTGATACCGCGGCAGGGGCCTGGGCCCCACCAGCGACATTTCCCCTCGGAGAACATTGATGAACTGAGGAAGTTCGTCTAATGACGTTGCGCGCAAAAATCGACCCATGCGAGTGATGCGGGGGTCATTTTTAAGCTTGAAGTTGGCTTCCCACTCCGCACGCAGGCGGGGATCGGCCTCGAGCCGTTCCCGCAGGATGCGTTCCGCATCCGGGTGCATCGTGCGGAACTTCAGGGCGTAAAAAACGCGGCCTCCGATGCCAATCCGTTCCTGGCGGAAAATCGGCGATTTCCGGTCCTCAAGCCAGATAAGAAGGCTCAAAAGCACACTGATCGGAACCCAGAGAGGTGCGGTGAGTATCACGATGGAAAGGTCCAGCGTCCGTTTTAGCACACGCGCGAGGGGATCGAGCAAATTGCACGGTATCTCGATTCCGAGGAGACCCATGAAATCCCTCGGCCTGACCCAAAGCGTCGGCGATTCGGTCATATCTGGAACGATGACCACGCGCCGGTAGTTCGCAAGGGGCCCATCCATCAAGTCCGTCACCCGCTGGGGTGACAACCCATTCGCCGCAAGAATGGCGATCGGCGCCGACGTCGTAAATTGATCCACCGACCCTAGGACCTCGAGGTCTTCCATCCGCCGCGGCAGCGGGTCGGGTTCGTCCAAAAACACGCCGGCGGGATGATAGCCAAGCCCTCGCTCTTCGCGAAGCGCATGGACCGCTTTTCGGACCGCTTCCAGTTTGCCGTAAATCACCACCGGCACGCCCCAAGCCTCGCGCCTCAACAGGATGCGTTTAATCTCGGTACGCAGTGAGGGCACGACGATGATACTGAGCAGAAATCCCAAGGTAAGTGTGAACCGGCTGGTTGCCTCTGCGGCCTTCCCCCAGAACAGCATCGCGGTGGTGCCCGCAAAAACGGTCAAAAGTAAAAAGAAGGTCCTCCGCAATTCTTCCACGGGCCCAAGGCCCCAGCCCGGCAGCAGTTTGGCCACATATGCGCCAACGACCCACGCTCCGAGAAGGTAGAGCATCCAGCTTGCCAGCATCGGGTCACCTTTCAGATAGTGCCGAATGCAACCACCAGCCAGCAGCGACAGCATTAGACCCGATGCCTCAACCAATCCCAAAACCGAGGCATTTAATGCAGCCCGTCGGAGATACGGGAATGAAGTTGAGAGAGGCCGACTCACGGAACTGATGCGGATTCTACCGGCCCCGGGCTGGACAAGGCGTGGAGCGCCCCATGCAGCGCCCGCGCGAACTCGTCGAGCCGCCGAAGGGCTGCCGAGTCCCCTTCCGATCGGAGCGCGGCTGATATGGAAACGTAGGCCCATGGATAAGCGCGGCCGCGAATCCGCTCGAGCCCCATCCAGACCAATCGCTCAACATGGGACGGGGTTTCCCGTCCGCGGCCGATAAACCAATACGCAAAATAGCTCAGGCGGTTCACAGGTTTTCCATCAGGCCCAGTGCCGAATTGGCGCACCGTCAGGAGCGAGACGCCAAGCGCCTGCCCCTTCGCCAAGGGGATTCGCCGCGTTTCGGTCCGTATGATTTCAGCAGTAGAGCCATCGCCCACCAGACAAACTTCTGGACGATGAATGCTGGCCCGGTGAATTCCGCTGAATACGATCGCCGCGCTGATGGCATCTGCTGCGGCATCCCGTCGGCGTCGGTAGATTCTCTTGTCAATCCGAGTATCGGGCGGAAGCAAATATCTTTCGGTCGAAGTCATCGGGCCGACCACGCCTCCGCAGATGGGGCAGCGGCCTTCCGGACCCACCTCATCCTCGAAAAGGGGCTCATCGTGATCCTGCGCCTGGCAATTGACCAGTCGTCGGCCCTGCCATGCGCCCACCTGTTCCGGAAGGGACGTCGGAACGGGCGGCTCGTCAATGAATGTGACCTTGGTCAGGTGCGGCTGCGCCGCAAAGAGTGCCGCCAGAATTGCGGTGCAAATCCACAACGCCGCGGACGGCTTCACAGCGTGTCTCCCGAAGACGGCCGCCATGGTCCCCTTGTTCTAGCCTCATGCGGTTCCAAAAACCGGCGCCTGACCGATCCCCAGTCGAGACCGCTCAAACGAAGCCACGCGGCCTGGGCCGCAACATAGAAGCCGATGAGCCCCACGGCCGGGTAGTGGACATTCAACGTGTTCGCGGCGTTTGGGCCGAATACCTCGGCCACGAAGACAGCCAAAAACCCGCGTCCCGTGTTGGCGAGCCAAAAGAATACCGGCGTCAACACGACCGTCCAAACGGCGCGACGCAATGGCTTCACATAATCCGCCGCCAACATGGTGAACATCGCCAGAGCGGACAGCGCGTAAATGCCGCTCGTCGAGTCGGAGAGGTTGATCACCCACAATTGCGATTCGGACTCGACGATGGCGGATCCCACTGCCGTTGCGGGAAAGCCGATTCCCGCCGCAAGGCCGGCCGCCGCGTGTGCGGCCGCGACGCGCAACGGATTCATCGCGGCATCAAAAAAATTGACGGGCATGATCCAGGATGCCATCAGGAAAGGATACGCCAACAAACGAGCCACCGCCGGACCCCAGGCGAAAAAGGCCGCCGCCCACGGCAGCCAGACCATCGCGAGGATGCTGATTCTCGTCTGCTGCGCCCTCGCGCCCAATACATGGAGCGCAAGCAGCGCCGTAAACAAAACCAGCCCCGCCCACCCGATTCGGCGAGGCGCGTCGCGGAGCGCGGTACGCCGCCGCCAAGCCAGAAAGGCCGCCAAGATCGGCGCCAGAAAGTTGATCGCGTACGAAGTGACGACAAAATCATTTAGCCACCACCGGTCATACAGCCAGTAAAAAATGGAAGGATTCGGCTTCGACACGATGTAGCCGACATCCGTGACGCCGCGGAAATGGAAAAAAATGCCCCACGCCAGCACGAAGACCGTCCCCGCTGCCAGCAGGCCTAGCGTCATGAAACCGGTTTGCCGAACTGACTTCATCATCAGAATTGATTAGACAAACAACCTCCTTTTATCACAGCGGGTGACAAAAAACACAAAATCAATTGGCGGATGATCGACACGGGAAAACGAAACGTACTCGGCGTACTGGTGGACGTGATCGACTACGAGTCGGCCGTCCGCCGGATTCTCGCCGCTGCCCAAGCCCGCGAACCGCTCGGAGTCACGGCCCTGGCTGTGCACGGCGTGATGACGGGTGCGATGGACCCCGCCCACCGCCGCCGACTCAATGAGTTGGACATCGTCACTCCCGACGGTCAGCCTGTACGCTGGGCCTTGAACTGGCTGCACCGGGCTCATCTTCGAGATCGCGTGTACGGGCCCCGGCTCATGCTCGAGGTCTGTGCAGCCGCTGCGCGCGAGTCCCTTCCCATCTTCTTGTTCGGCAGCCGCGCGGATGTGCTGGCCCGGCTGACCGAGAATTTGGCGGACCGATTCAAGGGATTGTTGGTGGTCGGAGCGAAACCGTCGGCGTTTCGCAGGCTCACGCCCGACGAGCGGGACCGGCTCGCGGAAACCATCCGCGATTCCGGAGCCCGAATCGTTTTTGTCGGCCTGGGCTGCCCCCGACAGGAAGTGTTCGTCTATGAGATGCGGCGGCTGGTGAAACTGCCGATGATCGCCGTGGGCGCCGCGTTCGAATTCCACGCCGGCTTCGCACGGGAAGCCCCTGAATGGATGCAACGGGCCGGCCTTCAGTGGCTTCATCGGCTGGCGCAGAATCCGCGGAGGCTCTGGCGTCGTTATGTTCTGCTGAATCCGGCCTACGCGGTGTTGGTCGCCGCTCAAGCAACCGGCCTTTGGTGCCCGGAACCGTTCCCACACGCAACGCCGGCGGAAGAGCGTTACGGCTGAGCCTCTGAAAGCCAAGCCTCGTGGTTCTCCTCGTAAATCTCCCTCAAAATGCTCGGCACATCGCGCTCGATCCGCCATCCCGGGTAGTGCGATTGAAATTTGCGGAGGTCACTCACGTACCAAATATGGTCGCCGATGCGGTTTGATTCCACGTAAACCGTGTTCATCGGCCGGCCCGCAATCTGTTCGCACAGCGCGATAGCCTCCATCATCGAACAATGGCTCGCCCGCCCGCCGCCGATGTTGTAAACCTCGCCCGCGCGCGGTTGCTCGAAGACGCGCAAGAATGCGGCGATTAAATCCGCGCTGTGGATGTTATCTCGCACCTGCTTGCCGCGGTATCCGTAGATGCGGTACGTGCGCCCGGTCACCGCGCATTTCATCATGTATGCGAGAAATCCGTGCAATTCGGCTCCGGCGTGGCGCGGACCGGTCAGGCAACCGCCGCGGAACACGCAGGTCTTCATCCCGAAATACCGGCCATACTCCTGAACAAGAATATCCGCTGCGACTTTTGACGCGCCGAACAAGGAGTGCAGGCACTGGTCGATCGACATCGATTCGTCAATGCCGTGGGCATGGTAGGGGTGCGATGCCTCCACTTCCCATCGGGTCTCTTTTTCCACGAGGGGGAGCCGATTCGGCGCATCGCCATACACCTTGTTGGTGGACGTGAAAATAAAGACCGCGTCGGGGCAATATCGCCGTGCCGCTTCCAGCAAATTCAACGTGCCTACGGCGTTAACGCCAAAGTCGGTCTTGGGCTCTCGTGCCGCCCAATCGTGCGACGGCTGCGCTGCCGTGTGGACGACCACAGCAATCGATCGCCCGTATCGGGCAAAGATTTGTTCGATAGCCGCTTCATCGCGAATGTCCACATTTTCCTCGCGAAACGAAGGGCATTCGGCCTTCAGCCGTTCGGATACGCGGCGGGTGGAGGCTTCCGGACCGAAAAAGTAGCGACGCATGTCATTTTCGATGCCGACCACGTCCAGTCCCCGCCTCGCAAAGGCGAGTACGCTTTCGGAGCCAATAAGTCCGGAAGAACCGGTAATGACCGCAACTGCCATGGGGAAAATTTCTGGCCCGGAAGCATAACCCACGAATCTTTGCCTCCAAGGCTTTTTTCGCGGTATGGCTCCTCGGGGTACTCGTCGCCTCTCTCGTGGTGTGCAGGCTGACGGGCTTCTTTTGTTCTATCCACAAAAATTGTCAAAAAAATCCCTCTTTACGAAACAAACGTTTGTTTGTAGAGCATCATTGGATAGGCTCATTCATGATAAGTAGGGGAAGGATCTAAAACAATGAAACATGTGATTCGCATAGCAGTACTTTCCTGCACTTTAGCAATGGGCCTGACAGCTAGCGCCGCGAATTTGGCCTCGGACCACGCTGGTGATCCTGCTTACTTCTCATTGACGTGGACGAATGGTTCGAACGGCGGGACAGGATTCGGACCTTGGCAGTTGTCAACATTCGGGATGATTGCAGGTCATTTCATGTGGACCTCGGTGACGAATGGTGATTTGACGGATGACGGATGGACAGGAGGCGTTGCGGGCGACAATGATATTGATACACAGGATCCTTCCAATCGCCCAGTTTCCTGGGGAATGTGGGGCGATATATCTGATGCAATAGCCATTCGACCCTTTACGGGAACGAACCCTGAACTCGAGCCTGGTCAGACCTTCTCGGTAGATTTTGATACAGGTGTCCTTTATCCACGTTTTCAAGCCTCTGTCGCACTGTTGGACGGAGCGACTAATCCGGTCCTGACCGTCTATTTCAACGGCGGCGATTCGCAATATCGCGTCACCGACGCCTCCAACTCCGGACTAGGACTGGGTATTGGTCATGGGACGGAAGGTCTCAACCTCAAAATCACGATTGGTTCCACGGGTTACGATTACACGGCAAGTCTGACGCGCCGGGACGGCGCTACAACGAATTGGAGCGGTACAATCAGCGCAGGAGCCCGCGCATTCGTGGCTCAAATATACGGCATCGATCTGGGAGCTGAATTCATTTTCTTCATTAATTCGATGTCGATTGTTCCAGAGCCATCGACCGTGGCATTGGCGGCTTTGGGCGTTCTTGGGGTTGTTGTTCGGACGATTCGCCGCAAATAATTCGGTTGATCTTAATCAAAAAAAGCCCCGTCGACAGATGCAGGGCTTTTTTTGTATCTTTGACGGTTATGATCCGGCGAACCCCTCTGATTTTGTGCGTTCTCGCGCTGATCGCTTTTTCTTTTCACATCCTTACGCGGCCAGTCCCAGGATTTTCCTCATCAGCATTGGCCGGCTATGCGGGCCTTGACCCCTTTCGGTTGCTGAGCACACCGCTATGGGGCGCTCTGATCCAGGCCTCAACGGTCCTTACATTTCTACCCATCTCTCTAGCCGCGGTGGCTCTGCAGGTTCTGTGCGCTGCGGTGTCCGTCTACTTACTGGCGAGGATCCTGATGGACCTGCCGTATCGGGAACTGCTGGAGGATTCGTCGAGAGGTATGAAGGACGACTCCGCGGCGCGGGCCGTGGCGGCTGTTTTGGCGGCCCTGTTTTTATGCGCATCGTCGTCGGCTCAGGCGTTCTACCTAATGCCGCAACCAGACGCCTTGGCCCTCCCGCTGTTGTTGGCGGCCTGGTGGGCCTTTCAGCGATACTACCTGCATAACCAACTAGGCGCGCTTTATCTCTGCGCGGCGCTCCTGTCGGTGGGAGCCATCGAGTCAGCGACAATCGCTATTGCGGCGCCGCTTTTTGCCGCATTTGCCTTTGTGGTTCTGGCTGTGCGCCGGCAATTGAATGTCCGCACAGTGACGGCGTCCGTGGCCTGCTCGCTGGCGGGGGTTTTCGTGCTTCTGGCCGCGTTGGCGCTTTATTATTGGAGCGACGTGGCGGCGTGGCGGGAGGTCAAGTCGTTTCAGGACGTGTTCACGTTGTTCCGAGCTGAATACATGGCCGCCGGACCGCGTGCAATTCCACGACAGGGCTGGCTCGTTATTTTCCTGCTCGCCCTTCTGCCGCTGCCGGCCGTATTTAGCCGGGGCATCCAGGTCAAAAGCGACCAAGCGAGCGAAATCGGATTGTCCCTGCTACGATTCGCGGTCCTGCCGGGTCTTGCTCTGGTGATCCTCTTTGAGCTTCCCGGCGCACCCAATCGCGTCGCGCAGACCGAGATGGCGCTGTTGACACCCTACGCCGCTGCCGCACTCTGGTTTGGCCGTTTGATGGGCATCGCTTTTATCTGGCTCGGTTACCCTCAGCGTCGAAGATCCCTAGGTTCTCCGCCAGCGCAAATCCGCCCCGTCGCTTTGGCGCCGGTCGTGCTGGCCGTTGCAGCCATCTTATACGCGGGATGGCAAAACGCGCCGCGCTCAGTTCGGGCGAACGCGGTGGCGTTTGCCGCTCTGACGGACCGCGTGCTCGAATCAGCGACCGAAGGCGGTTGGATCGTTTCAGACGGCGCATTCGACGATGCGATTCGTATCGCAGCCCGCGACGGCCGGCGCGACGTCCGGTTGTTGAATGCCGGAGCCCTTACGAGCCCGGCCTATCTGCGTTTTCTGCAGGCCCGCCATGATTTCGCCGACCCGGAGTGGGTCCTTGCCGTCGGCGCCGACACCATGCTCCGCGATTGGATCTCCCGGGAGGAGTCCGCTGGACGCCCGCCGGTCTTGTTGACCATTTATCCGCCGCCCTTGAACAGCCCCAGTCGAATTCGCCGGGAAGGGTTGTATGCCCGTATTGTTCGGGAACCCGGCCCGGACGCGGACGAATTGAAGCGCGCGCTGGAGGGCATTCAACGAGATACGGATCTCCCCCCGTTGAAGGGTCCCTTGTCCATGGGGTTGGCGCGAATTCGGGCTTGGACCGTGAGCGCGGGGGCGAGATGGAGCAACGAAATTGGCGTCGATTTGTTTGCCGCCGGCGAAACCAACGCGGCAAAGGAAGCTTTTGAGTGGGCGCTCTCGCTTCAGCCCGACCATCTCGCCGCACGGATCAACCTCACTGAGCTGCGTCGGCTTGCGGGCGAATCGGTCCCCGAAGAGGACATCGAGGCAATCCGGCGCGGCATGGCGGGCTATCCTCAAGGCGCGATGATGGTTGCGATTCGGTCTCAATACGGTAGGACCATTCTGAAGGAAGCCGCTGCCCTAGAATCCGCCGAATGGGCAGCGCTCGGATATCCGGGTCGGGCGCTCGAGCTCGCCCGTGAACAGGCGACTGTCGCCGATTCACCGGCCGCTCGCTTGAGCGAGACGCTCCGCGCGGCCGCGATGGGGGACGTGGAGGGAGTGAGAGAGGAACTCGAAAAACAGTTGGCCGAGAATCCGCAATCGCTGCCTCACCTGCGCGCGTTGCTCCGTATTCAAACCCGCGAGGGCAGATTTGCCGAAGCCTCTCACACGCTCGAGCGGTTCAAGGCGTCCGGGGCGGCCACGAACGACGTGGCTCTCGAGGCCGCTCGGCTGATGTTGGCGCAGCAAAAATGGGAGGAGGCGGCGCGGAGTGCGGAAGAGGTCCTCAAGCGAGATCCGCTCAATCCTGAGGCGGCGCTATTGCGGGCGCTAGCCTTGGCATCGGGGCGTCGCCTCGAGGAATGGCGCGCGGCGATGGCCGTGCTCGAGCAGGCATCGAGCGTTTATGTGCCCGGCTTGCTCTACCTGGCCGAGTCGGCCATGAACAACAGAGATCGGGCCGCCGCGCTGCGTTATTTGGAACGGGCCCATGCCGTCCAGCCGGGCGCGAGGCTTCCGTTGGAACTGCTCCTCAGCGTCGAGCTGCCGGTTCGCGAACCGGAGGACATCGAAGCCCGGGCACGTTCCCTGCTCGCGATCGACCCGGAAAATCCGCTCGGATGGTACGCGATTGCGATCGCCATGACGAAGCGTTCGCGCTGGCTGTTGGCCGCCGATGCCTTCGCCAGAGCCGCGGAACGCGGCAAGGCGCCGCAAATTTTCAATGATTGGGCGTGGACGCTTCGCGAACTGGGCCGCCTGGAGGAGGCGCTAGAAAAAACCGAGCAGGCCTGCCGGATTGCCCCCCAAGAGCCGATTTTATGGGCAACCCGCGGCCGGATTGCCGCCGATCTTGGCCGTCACGATCTGGCGATCGAGAGCTTCGAGCGAACCCGCTCATTAGCCCCGCGCGTCGCCAACGAGCTTTTGGAGGCGCTGGAACAAAGCTATCTGGCCGTGGGCAACTCGAATGCCGCGGCCCGCGTTCGCGCAGAGCTGGATGAACGACAGGCGTTTTTGACGAGCCGGGAAGTTCGAGCGGCTGAGGAAAAGCCCTCAGCGCCAGCTCCCTGAGCTTCGCTCCAAGGCGTTATGCGCCATGGCTGCGGGCCCGCATGCCGCGAAACACCGCTAAGCATCGTGAGGGTGTTCCCAGAATCGGAATTCGCGCCTGGCAGCATCGGTTCCAAGTGGAACCGGCCTCGAATCGAATGTATATATGGCGATCTATGCAAATTGAATTGGCGACCGTCCATCAGCACATCCCCATCCAAGGAGGGTATTATTTGCTGGTCATGCTCGCACCTGACATCGCGCCCTGTGTCAGGCCGGGCCAATTCATCCACGTCAAGGTGCCTCATCTGGAAGAATGCCTCCTGCGGAGGCCTTTCAGCGTGTTTTGGACGGAGGGCGAGCGCCTTGCCATCCTATACAAGGACGTCGGCAGGGGGACGAGAACGCTTCAGTACCTCAAGCCGGGCGAATCGCTCAGCATTCTCGGCCCGCTGGGCCGAGGGTTTCCCGACCCGGACCCTGGCCGATTTCCCGTCATTGTCGCCGGCGGCTACGGCATGGCAGCCTTGTATATGACCGCTCGCTCGGCGCCGACAAAGGGTATTGCGTTTTTCGGGGGACGGAGCGCGAAAGACATCTTGTGCGTTGGGGAATTTGAGGCGCAGGGCTGGTCGGTTCAAATTACCACGGAGGACGGCAGCCTGGGGCGGAAAGGGATTGTCACCGATGCGCTGGACGACTGGTGGGTCGCCTCGGGTCGTCAGGTCCGGCCTGAACTGTTCGCCTGTGGGCCCGGCGGCATGCTCAAAGCGGTTGCCCAGCGAGCGCTCGAGAGAGGTTGGGAGGCGTGGACTTCTGTGGACAACAATATGGGCTGCGGCGTCGGCGCTTGCCTTACTTGCGTGCTAAAAGTTCGCGGAGACAACGGCTGGAGCTGGGCGAGGGCGTGCCGAGAAGGCCCTGTCTTCAACGTACGCGACGTGCTCTGGGAGGAAGTCGAATGATGCCGGACCTTTCCGTCGAAATCGCCGGCATCCGTATGCGAAATCCGGTCATGACCGCCTCGGGCACCTTCGGGTATGGGCCGGAATATGCCGACCTCGTGGATCTGAATGAGCTCGGTGCGGTTGTCGTAAAGGGAATTTGCCTCAATCCCACCAAGGGAAATCCCACGCCTCGCACGGCCGAGACCGCAAGCGGCCTGTTGAACGCGATTGGGTTGCCCGGCCCTGGCGTCGAAGGGTTCGTGCGGGATTATATGCCCTTTCTGCGCCGCTATGATGTGCCGGTCATCGTCAATATCTGGGGCAAAACCGTGGAGGAATATGCGGAAGTGGCGGCGCGACTCGACCGCGTTCCCGGCATTGCAGGACTCGAGGTCAATGTCTCGTGCCCGAACATCAAGGAAGGAAGCGCCATGTTCGGCACCGACCTTCTCATGTTTGAACGGGTGGTGACGGCAATCCGCGCGGCGACGAAACTTCCGCTGATTCCCAAGCTGGCGCCGAATGTGGCGGATATCGGGGAGTTCGCGCGTTGCGCAGAGGCGAGCGGCGCGGACGCCATTTCCCTCATCAATTCCTTTCCCGGCATGGCGGTGGATATCCGGACGCGCGGCTTCAAGCTCGCGAACAAGACCGGCGGTTTGACCGGTCCGGCCATTAAGCCGATTGCGCTCCGATTGGTCTGGCTCGCAGCCAAAGCCGTACGGATTCCCGTGATTGGCATGGGGGGGATCGTGACGGCGCAGGATGCCCTCGAGTTCATGATGGTCGGCGCCCGCGCCGTGGCCGTCGGCACCGCGACGTTTGTAAACCCGGACACGGCGATTCAGGTGATTCAAGGCATTCGAGACTTCTTTGTGGAGCAGGGTATTAGGACGGTCTACGAATGGGTAGGCTCGCTGCGCGACGAGTGAACGCAAGGCGGCTCGCCTTCTGGCTCCTTGCCTTTGGGGCCGCTGGAGCGGCGCTCTGGTGGGCGTTCCATGTTCCAAGGACGGTCAGGGGCCCTTGGAATGCCGTCCCTGCCGACGCCACCTGGGTCACGGCGCACCAGCGACTGGCTGGACGCTGGGACGTTCTCTCCGAAAATCGCCTGCTCAAAAGTTTGGCCGGCGCGATGGGGGTAGAGACCGAGGACTGGGAGGCCCTGATCGTCTCTCCAGAAATCCGGCGCGTCATCGACTGGCTCGGACAGGATGAGCTCATTTTGGCCTATGTGCCTTCGATGCCGCTAACCGGCCGCCCGGCATGGGTCTTCGCTGCGTGGCTTGGCGGCAGGAGCCAGCGGCTGCGATGGAGCCTGAAGTCCGTAGATGACCCGACCCTTAAACCGGCGAGCGCTCGAAACGGCTGGCGTGTCTGGGTCTGGACTCCCAAGGGTCTCAAGGGAGGCGAGCGAATCACCTTCTCGATCGTGGAAGGGATGGTTGTGGGCTGCATTGCCGCCGATGCGATCGGGATCGAAGATGTGCTCGCCTGCGTGGATGGACTGGCCCCTTCGCTTGCAGATACGGCGGCTCCGCGAACACCGCCGGATGAGGGAATTCCCGACTGGGGGTGGGTCCGCATCGGTAACGGCCAGGATGGCGGATCCTTCATCCGTTTTGCCATGGATTTTCGGCCGAATGGCGGCTTTCGTGGAAAGGTGGCTGTGCCTGGCGGCTGGCCTGCAGCGGTTGCTACGGATTCGTCCGATCTTAAGGAGTTGGCGGCTTTGCTGGGCGAACGGCCGACTGCTGTTCTCGTGGCCGGGCGCCCATTGGCGGCTGCCTGGCTCGCCAAGGCTTCTAACAACCTCCTTGGTCGGGAGTTCGCAGCGTTGTTTGGAAGCTCATCCACCGGCGCCGCGGGCTTCGCACTCCTCGGCGGCCCCTTCAGCGGCCGTTACCGCGCGGTTCGACTGCCTACGCTGGTCGGCGGCTTCTCAACGGAGACCCCGGACTCCGTGGTTGCGGATGTTCAGGCGGCGCTTGACCGGATTAATGCGGCCACGCCTTGGGGGCTCGTTCTCCACCCCATCTCGGTGGGGACGCAGCGCGTGTACGCGATTGAATCGACCGGCCGTTCGGCCTATGCGGCGGCTGAAATGAACGAGCGGCTCGCGTTTGCGGTCCTCGGGCGGTCCGTCGTTTTTTCGAGCAATGCGGGAGCGCTTCTCGCGTTGCTTCGGGAGAGCCGGTCGGCCGCTGATCATGACGTTGATCAAACCTCTTTGTCCGCTGCTCTTGGGCGGATGCATAAGCGGAATGCGGGCGCGTATCTGGGATTTGATCTAACTGAGGGTGCGAAAATGGCCCGATTGGCCATCACGGCGTGGTCACTGAAATTGTTGATCGAGAACCCGACCGGTTCGCTTCCATTCCGCGAGCGGCTGAACGCGGCGAAAGGCTGGATCGACGCCATTGCGCCGCAGCGCAAGCTGGAAGTGTGGGCGCTGCCCGGGCCGGGCCGCATCGAGTATGAATTTGCGCTCGGAGACGAGCTATGAAAGCTTTGCTTGCCTGGATCGGCGCAGGATTCGGCCTCGGCTATTTTCCCCTGGCGCCCGGTACGGTCGGATCCCTATTGGGCCTTCCCCTTGCGTGGTGGGTCAACTCCACCTTCGGCATCGAGGGTCAGGTGATGGCGGCTCTGCTCTTCGCCCTCATCGCCATACCCGTTTGCCAGGCCGTCGAAAACAAATTGCGTGTGAAAGACCCCAAACCCTGTGTGGCGGATGAATACCTGACCTATCCCATCTGCCTAATCGGATTGCCGGTCGCGGGCCAGCCGGAGGGCTGGACCATGATGGGGATTGCCTTCGTCACGCATCGGTTTTTCGACATCGTCAAACTCTGGCCGGCCTTTCGTCTACAGAGGCTTAGCGGTGGACTCGGGATAGTCGCCGACGATGTGTTTGCTTCCCTGTACGCGCTGGCCGCGAATCATCTGATTTATCGCTGGTATCTCGCTGCTCCATGAATCGACAACCAATTACTGTGCGGCCGAACGGCCCGAATTCGGCCCGATCGGCAAGGATCACGGTCAAATGCCGTTTCGTGGATGGGCCGATTTCGGGCGTGGCCCTGGGAGGTTTACCAAGTCCAAACCTTCCCGCAAGTCGATCACCGCTCTAACTTTTGGCACATACATCTGGGTTTCCAGCGGCAGAAGATCGGCGATTTCGTCGAAGCCGGTTGCTCCATTTCGGGCGCGCAAGGCTTTCAGGACGCGCCCCTCACCGGCGTTGTAACCGGCCACCGCAAGGGGCCACGAGCCGAATCGGCGGTGCAACTCCCTAAGGTAGGCGGCCGCGGCCTTCGCGCTTCGGGCGGGATGGAAGCGGTCGTCCGGTGGGTCGGTATTCAGGCCAAATCGTCGCGCAGTGACGGGCATGAATTGGAACAGGCCGACGGCTCCCGCGGGACTGCGCGCCCTCGGGTCGAATCCCGATTCAACTTCGGCAATCCAAACCAGAGCCGCCGGCAGCCCTTCCTGTTCAAAAATTTTCTTCAAAGACGGTACGAGTTCGGCTGCCCGCGGAGGCGGCTTCCGCCCTGCCAGACGTGCGCGCCAGATTTCAGGTGATCTCGCTCGCTGCTCGGCCTGGCGACGAGTCGCCTCGTCGAGGCGACGGGGCGGCTCGGGTAACCGCAGAAGCGGCGGTGTTTTCGGACGCGGCTGCGGTGTGGGAAGTTCGCGCGGAGGACCCCCCAATGCGACTTCTGCGACAAACAAATAGTCCAAAATTTGCCGCAGACGGCTGACGTAGGGCTGCATTTCGGGGAACCCCTCCAACCATGAGGTCGCAGCCTCAACTTCGGGGCGAATCCACGCGAGGTCTTCCAGCGATCCGGCATCGAGGCGTTCCTCGACGCCGGAGAGAAATTCCCCAAGTTCAAATGCGTTGGGAATTCGCCTAAATGCATCGCGGTCAATCTCGTACCCAAATGCCGAGAGATGCCGGTCGGCCTCATCCAAGCCGCGTTCCCAAAGCGACTCCCAGTCGGCAGGCTGGGCCATGACTGCCGCCGCGACGAACGCCTCTCCCAGCATCGCCGCAAGCGTCCGATCTACCATGGCAGCCGCGCACCTGCCGAGAGAGTGAACGCATTTTCGACATGCCGCGCCACCGGGTGGCCTCCGTCCGGTCGACCAATCACTTCTATGATGTCGAACCTTACGTAATCCGGTCGGCTGCGAAGATGTCTTAGGTACTCAAGAGCTGCGCGGGTGATTCGGCGCTTTTTCAGTCGCCCGACCGCAGAGGCCGGCCGCCCGAACCGCTCTTCTGCTCGGGTTTTGACCTCGACAAAAACGAGCGTTCCATCTCGCTTGGCGATCAGGTCAATTTCCGCTCGCTGGATGATCAAACGACGGGCGACGATGCGATAGCCCTTCTTGCGCAGCAGGCGGGCCGCGACCGATTCTCCCCATTTCCCGGCTTTCAAATGGCGGGGACTTCGCCCTAACAACCGTGCCAACCACCGCATGATGATAAGGCAGCATACCGCTGTTATCGCCTTCGGAGAAAGTCATTTCCGCTGCAAATCGACTTTTCGTAATGATGGCGAGCCGCGATAACGTTTTCTCGTGCGGCGGAAAATTGAGTTTTCGTCGTTGGGATGCGCGCTAACCATCTGGTTCGGCGCCGTCTGCCTCGCCGGGGAATCGACGCCCTATCAGGTTCGGTTCGACGGTGTTCCGGAACGGGGTCTGCTCAGGATCCTCCGTGCCCACAGCGAGACCTATCAACTCCGGGACCGACCTCCGCCGACAGACGGACTGTTACTCTGGCGCGCACGTCAGGACCTTCCCGCGCTGCGGGATGTCCTCCGTTCTGCCGGTTATTACGGCGCACAAGCCGAGGTTGCACTCGAATCGTCCACCCCGCGGAGAGTTGTATTCCAAATTCGCGCCGGACCACGATACCGGCTTGGAAGCGTAGCGCTTGAAGTGCCGGATGCGTCGCTCGCGCGACCGCCCCGTGAGATGGGATGGGCAACCGGAATGCCTGCGCGTGCTGATGCGCTGTTGGCTGCGGAGCGAATTTGGCTGGAATGGGTTCGCGGGCGTGGCCATCCCTTTGCCGCCTTCAAACGCCGAATCTATGAACCCGACCACGAGAAGGCCCTCCTTCGTGTTCGGTTGAAACTGGATCCTGGCCCCAAAGCCTACTGGGGCGAGCTGAGCATCACGGGACTTGTCCGTTTGAGTGAATCGTTCGTGCGAGCGGAAGTGGGTTTGGAGCCGGGCGCCCCGTATGATCCGGTCTGCCTCGAGGAGATCCGCACGCGCCTGGTCAGACTGGGCCTGTTTTCATCCGTATCGCTAACCCATGCAGAACAGGTCGATGAAAGCGGACGGCTTCCGCTCGTGCTGGCCATTCGGGAACGGCGTCCGCGCACGATTGAGGCCGGAGTACATTACTCGACGGACGAAGGCGCCCGAAGCCGCTTCGAATGGGAGCATCGAAATCTCGAGGGCCGGGCCGAGCGCCTCCGGTTGGCAGCGGATCTGGGCGAACGCGTGGTCGCGGCAGAAGGCCGGCTGGCTCTCTTGCAGTTTCTGCGGCCGCGACAGCGCCTGGTTCTGTCGGCCCGTGCGGCAGAGGAGGAAACCGAGGCGTTCGGGAGTCGCAACGCACGCGCAGCGGCGGAGCTGGAGCGGGAGTGGCGGCAGCGCCTTTGGATTCGCAGTGGTTTGGCCTTCCGACTCAGCGAGGTGGGCCAGTTCGATGAGGAGGAAAATTACGTGTTCGCGTCCGTCCCCGCGAGTATGGAATGGAACACAAGCCGCTTCGTGCTGGACCCGAGGAGCGGCTTCCGGCTGTTTGCCGCAGCGGAGCCTTTTTTTGATCTGGAGCGGAAAAATCGCGGTTTCTTCAAGTCCTCCGCGGCCGTCCACCGCTACCAGCCCCTCGTTCGGGACCGGTCCTGGGTGTTCGCCGGCCGCGCCCTCGCCGGATCCATTGTGGGCGCGGCTTCGGCGCGCATTCCCGCCGACGAACGCTTTTACGCCGGAGGCGGAGGTTCCGTGCGCGGTTATGCCTTCCAATCGTTGGGCCCGCTGCAGGATGGGAAACCCGTCGGGGGCCGGTCGGTGCTGGAAGTTTCCGCCGAGGTCCGGGCGCAGTTGCATGAACAATTCGGGGGCGTTGTGTTTCTCGACGGCGGAACGGCCTATGAGCATCCTATCCCCGATTTCGATGAGGCATTTCGCTGGGGGGCTGGGATCGGGGTCCGCTATTTCACACCTGTGGGACCCTTGCGAGCGGACGTGGCGTTTCCCTTGCAACGGCGGGAAGGGATCGACAAACCTTTCCAGTTCTATCTGAGTCTGGGGCAGGCCTTCTGATGCGTCGACACCCAGGGAATCCTCTGCTTCGATGCGTTCGCGTTGCGCTCGTCGCGTGGCTGGCGTCAATTGTCTTTTTGGTCGTCGGACTTGTGGCGGGATTTTATCTGTTGTTTCGAACAGATTTTGGACACGGCCGGCTTGAGGCATGGATCTCAGGCAGGGTCAAGGGGGTGGCGGTGATTCGTGGCCTTTCCGGACGTCTTCCTTTCGAGGGATGTCTCCGAGAGCTGGTTTTGGTCGATGCCGGTGGCGCTTGGATGGAGGCCCGCGATGTGGAGTGGAAAATCGATCCCTGGCTGCTCGCTATTCGCGCGCTCCACTTCGATCAGCTCGCCGCAAACCGTTTTATTCTGATCCGGCGCCCTCTCTCGCGCGATGGGGGAGATGAAGACAATGCTGGGTCTGAATGGCTTGGCGGTTGGGAGATTCGCATTGAAGACGCAGAAATCCGTGAGGGCATGGTGTCTGCCCGCGCGATGGGCGAACGGATTGACTTCTCTACGAAAGGTCGGGGCGCTTATTCAGCGGGGCGATGGGACCTCGAGGCGGAAGGCCTAGCTGTTTGGCGAGGCGAAGAGATCAGCCTCCGCGCGTTTGCGCGGGGCGGCCGCGGCCGTGTGGTTTTGGATCGCGTTCATGCGACGGCGACCGGCCTGTCGCTGGAATTGTGGGGCGAGTGGGGAACGGAGCGCGGTCTCGATGCCGACATCGCGATCTCAGGATCGCCTTTGGTTGCGACCCTTGCAGATGAGCTGGCCGGTGCAGAAGGTCGAATCTCGGGCCGGATCTTTCGCAAGGAGTCTTGGATGGTGGAAGCGGAGGTGGAGGGTGAGGGCATTCAAGTCGGCTCGCTTTCCAATTCAATCATTCGCGCCACCGTGCGGGGTGACATGATCACCGGGTTTGTCGCACGAATTCACCATGCTTCTGCAGAATTTCTCGGAGCAGAGCTGACCATCACGGGACGAACGATTCTTGGCTTCAGCCAGGGCGGATGGACCTGGGATGTGCAGGGGGCATCATGGCAGGGGCTGCAGGCGGAATCGTCCGGAACCTGGACCCGAGATGGGATCGAGGCCGAATTTTCGGCGTCGGCACCGGACATCGGCTCGACTCCGCTCTCGGCCTGGTTCGTTCAGGGCGCGTGCCGGGCTAACGGGCGATGGACTGGCTCCGTCAGCAGTCCTGTGGTGCGTTTGGATGTTCAGGCAGACGGAATTCAGTTGAGATCGTTCGGCGAATTTCAACCGAAACCGGCGTCGGCACGAGTGAACGCGTCCATGTCCGGCGTCGTGGCTTTGGCGACAGCGGAATGGCATGGTTGGACGGAGCGGCCAATCACCCTGGCTATGGAAGTGCCCATGCGGCGGACCGCGGGGGGACTGTTTGAACCAGATCCGGAAAATCCGCTCTCCGGCCGACTCCAGATGGCGATGCGCCTTGAAGAGATCGGAAGGTTTGCGGATTTGCGCGGGACAGAACTGGCCGGACTGGTGACGGCCGATTTGAGGGTTTCCGGCGGCTGGCCTCGCCCCGCCATCGCTGGAAGCGCTACTCTTCGAGGAGGCCGCATATCCTTTGCGGACAGCGGAACCGAACTGAAGGACATCGAAATCGACCTCGAGGGAAATCGCGACGGGCTTGAAATTCGCCGATTTGTCGCCGTTGATGGCACGGGGGGGCGCTTATCCATGGAGGGCAGCATCCTGCTGTCGGGCGCAGACGGCTTTCCGATCGATGCTGAAGCCTCCATTTCGCGAATCCTCGTGTGGAAAAACCATGGAAGCCTTGTTCGCGTGGATGGCAGGCTGTTTGCGAAGGGCTCGGCGCTTTCACCTGTCGTAACTGGCCTGTTGCGGATCGCAGAGGCAGATATCCGTTTGAAACCAAGCCCGCCGCCCTTGGCACGGTTGCCCATCGTTGAAGACGGCCTTTCTGCGGAACGCTCGACTATGCCTTCAGGCCTTCTGTCCTCGATTCGGCTCGACCTAGCGCTTCAAGGAGAGGGGATCCGCGTGCAAGGTCGTGGTCTGGATTCCACGTGGCGCGCCGACTTGACGCTGGGTGGCACCGCAGACGCCCCGCAAATCCGAGGGGCGGCGACGGTCGAACGGGGCTTTTTCCTGTTCATGGGCCGCCGATTTTCTTTGGAGAGGGCCGTGATTTCCCTCGATGGGCGCCATCCGCCGGACCCTTATTTGGATGTCGCTGCGGTGAGTCGGGCAGGCGACATGTTCGCGCGCCTCTATGCTGTGGGCCCGGTGGAGTCGCCGGAATTGAATCTTGAATCGGATCCCCCTTATCCCGTGGAGGAGATTCTCTCACGGCTGCTCTTTGCGCGTTCGACGGACGCCATTTCGCCGCTTCAGGCAGTCCGCCTGGCGCACGGTCTTAATGTGCTCCGCGGCCGCGGTGGGACCTTGGATGTGTTGGAGAGGGGACAGTCTGCGCTGCGCGTCGACCAGTTGGAGCTGGTGCAGAGCGAATCAAGCGACGCGATTTCGGCCATCAGCGTGGGGAAATACGTTGGCCGGCACATTTATGTGGGGGGCGAGAAAAGTTTCAACGGGGCGGCCGATCTGATTACAGTAGAAGTGGAATTGACTCCGTCGCTTATATTAACGACGGAAAGCAGCCCACGAATGCGGGAAAGCATCGGACTCAAATGGCGCAGGGATTACTGAACAAACGAAAACCGCCCGCCTTGTATGGCGCGCATTGGCAGTGGAATATGGTTCGTTTCGCGGGGATTTTGACGTTGGCAGTGGTGGCCACGTTTTGCGGAGTCGGTTGCGCCGCTTTCCAGCGCGCTGGTGCGCCTGCGGGCACGCCTTCCCTTCCTGCTAACGTGCCGCCGGCGGAAGATGCGCCGATCCGAGAAGCAATGCCGCCGCCTGCAGCAGAGTCGGCCATTGCGGCGCCGCAACTCGAAGTCCCGCCTCTCGCATTTGCCCGTCCGCCCTCACCCTTCGAGCCGGGCCCGCCTCCGCCCGGACCGGCGGATGTCGCTCCGCCACCTGTCCTTTCGCCCCTCGATGTGGCGCGGGTCCAAATCATGCTGGACCGGGACAATTTTTCACCGGGCGCGATCGACGGACGATGGGGTCCGAATTCCCGCGCCGCCCTTCGCGAATGGCTGCGCGCCTCCGGACTTCCGATCACAGGAGAGATCGATCAGGAGATCCTCCGCCGTGCGCCGCCGGATGAGGAGGCCTTTGGGCAGCACACGGTGTCCTATGCGGATTATTCAATTCTGCGCCCGTTTCCGCGGGATTGGCGGGCGCGAGCCGCCCTCGATCTGCACGGACATGAGACCATCCTGGAGCTTATCGCGGAGCGTTATCACGCCAGCGAGCGGTTCATTCGGGAGCTGAACCCTGGCCTTGACTGGCCAAATCCGCCCGCCGGAACGATCATCCGCGTGCCCAAGGTTCGCCCCTACAAGCGTGCCACCGGATCACGCGTAGAAATTGTGTTGTCGGAGAAGGTCCTGCGCGTCTACGACGCCGAAAATCGATTGATTGCCCGGTTCCCCTGTTCGATCGGGAAGCGCGCGGAAAAGCGGCCGGTCGGCGAGCTGCAAATCATCAACGCTGCCGAAATGCCGAATTACACATTTGATCCGCAGCTATTCGCCGATGATCCGCTCGCGGCGGGCATTGACCGGCGTCTGGTCCTTCCGCCAGGACCCAACAATCCGGTCGGCGTCGTATGGCTCGGCCTGGACCGGCCCGGCTACGGAATCCACGGCACGCCCTTTCCAGAAGAGATCGGCAAGACCGAGTCGCATGGCTGCTTCCGCCTTGCCAACTGGAACGCAAGAAAATTGCTGGAAATGGTAGCCGTCGGCTGCCCGGTGGTCGTGCGACCTTCCGCTGATCTGCATGTGGCCGGCGGCTCGCTGTAAGGCGGGAGCAAAGCAGGCGAAAAGTCTTCAGCATGGTACAGTCGGAGCGCATTCTGCCCGCATTTCCTCTTTCACTCGCGGTCTGTCCCGGCGAGGCCGTTCCGCTGCACATATTTGAGCCGCGCTACAAATCCATGATCGCGCATTGTCGCGCCAGGGAATCCGAAGGGCTGCCAGGCGAATTTGTCATCGTTTGCTCAGATGGAAGCGATTGGCGAAAAGTGGGCTGCGTGATGCGTATCGCGACCCTGCTACGCACCTATGACGATGGGCGAATGGATTTGATTGCCATTGGGAAACAGCGCTGCGCGATCGAGCCGGCCGACGAGCCCGTGCCGTATCCGACAGCGCTCATCGCCCCGTATGAGGATCTCTCGACCGAATGGGATGAATCGGTCGCCAATCAAGTATTTTACTTACACCGCCGTCTGATCGCGCTGGCGACCGGCTCAGAGCCGCCAGAGTCAGAATACAGTGGACTCGCAACCCTGTCGTTCCGGGTCATGCCCACCTCCGCCCTCTCCCTGTTGCGCAAGCAGGAACTTCTCGAGATGCGTTCAGAAAATGATCGGCTTCTGTCTCTGGCGGAACATCTCCGCGACTCGGTCGATCTACTGGTTCAAGCCGAGCGGTCCGTGTTGGCAATCCAGAATGCGAGGGCCGCGCTGGCTGCGGTCCGCGCCGCCTCCTGATCAAAAATCCCGCAAGTTGGAATGCGGTGATGGGCTAGCCGTGGAGCGACGGTCGCCCGAGAAGATTGAAGAATTCCGTTCGCGTCGGCAGCGAATCCTGAAAACAGCCAAGAACGGCGGAGGTGATCATGAAGGAGTTCTGCTTTTCCACTCCGCGCATCATCATGCACAAGTGCTGCGCCTCGATGACCACCCCGACCCCGAGGGGCTTCAACACGTCCATGATCGCGTTGGCGATTTGCTGTGTTAACCGCTCCTGGATCTGAAGGCGGCGCGCAAACATGTCGGCAAGACGAGCGAGTTTGCTGACGCCGATTACCTTGTCTCGCGGAATGTATCCAATGTGGCATCGGCCGAAAAACGGCAAAAGGTGGTGTTCGCAGAGACTGTAAATCTCGATGTCCTTGATGATCACCATGTGCCGGGAGTGCGCCTCAAAGAGCGCCCCATTCACGATCTCCTCAACGGTCTGGTAGTATCCTCGGGTCAGAAACTGCCACGCTTTCGCGACACGTTCAGGGGTCTTCGCTAACCCCTCCCGCGTGGGGTCTTCGCCGAGCGCTGCCAACAATTCGCGAACAATCGATTCCACATCACGTTGCATACGCGTACCATACATGTCTGGCATAAGACCGTCATTTGTTATCGTTTTGTTATGCCCATCATTACGTTCCTCTCTGATTTCGGCACCGAAGATGGCTATGTGGCGGCGATGAAAGGGGTGGCGCAGTCGGCATGTGCTGTCGCCCAGCTCGTTGACGCTACACATTCCATTCCGCCGCAAGATGTCCGCAGCGGCGCCTGGGCCCTTCGCCATTACTGGCGCCTTTATCCCGAGGGAACGATTCATGTGGCCGTCGTTGATCCGGGAGTGGGATCGGATCGCCGGCCGTTGCTGGCCTGCGCGGATGGCCGTTGGCTTATCGGTCCGGACAATGGCATTTTTTCGTGGGTTTTCCACGCGGCTCGGCGCTGGTCCGCCTGGGAAATCGCTCCGTCCGTTCGCCGGCCAGACGCCGTGGGCACGACCTTTCACGGCCGCGATGTTTTCGCTTTTGCCGCCGGATTGCTCGCGTCGGGAATGCCCCGAGATCAGATCGCCCCTAAGGCGGTAGACCCCGTGCGCTGGCTCTGGCCTTCCCCTCGACGAAGCCGCACAAAGATCGCCGGAGTGATCATCCACGTGGATCGCTTCGGAAATGCAATTTCCAACATTCCCGCTCCGCTGATTTCCAGACTGGGAGCGCATGTCAAGGTCCGCTGCCGCGGGTTCGAGGTTACGGGTCTAGCGCCGTTTTATTCGGCCCGAAATCCCGGCGAGCCCTTGGCGCTACTGGAATCCACGGGCCTGCTCGAACTGGCCATCTGCCAAGGCAATGCCGCCAGCAAATTCGGCCTGCAACGCGGAGACGATGTTTTGGTTCAAAAGGCATAAATTTTTTGATTGTTTCGAATGCGATGCTTTACTTTCAAAAAAAACCGCAAAAATTTTGTTGTATTTCTACGGACATGGGTTATTTTTTTGGAAAAAGGGTGAAAAATTATGACAACACTGGCGGTAGCCGATAAAACTTTGGATCAAAAGGCCGATCATTTAAGGCCACAGGTTGAGGTCAAAAATCCGCCGATTTCCAAGCAGGTCTTGGATGGAGCCCAGGCGCTGGTCAAGGGACTGGAGCGGCAGGGCGTCGAGTACATCTGGGGGCTTTCGGGGGGGGCAGCGATTCCGATCTTTGATGCCTTGGTGACGACCGGCACGAAGATCAAGCTGGTGCTGGTCCGCCACGAGCAGGGTGCGACACACATCGCCGACGGTTATGCCCGTATTACGGGGCGACCGGGTGTGGTCCTCGTGACCAGCGGTCCCGGCGCGACGAATACGGTTACGGGCATTATGACCGCGCACATGGATTCTGTGCCGATGGTGGTTCTGACCGGCCAGACGATCACCGCCATGCTCGGCAAGGACGCGTTCCAGGAGGCCGACGTGTTCGGCATCACCATGCCGGTCGTCAAGCACAGTTACCTCGTGAAGCGGACGAACGATATTCCACGGGTGATCAAAGAGGCATTTTACATTGCCAGCACCGGCCGCCCGGGCCCGGTCCTGATTGACATTCCCAAAGACGTCAGTTCCGGCCCCTGCACGTCGGATCTCGACCCACCAATGGATCTGCCAGGGTACAATCCGTTCATCCCCGTGGACAAGGATCGGGTCAAGGGGATCGCCGAGGCGCTCCTGAAGTCGAAGCGCCCCGTGCTTCTCGTGGGTCATGGCGTGTTGATCTCCCGAGCGTGGGATCAGCTTCGCAGGCTCGCCGAGACCCTTCAGGCGCCAGTGACGACGACGCTCCTGGGCAAGGGCGCCTTTCCCGAAACGCACCCGCTCTCGCTGGGCATGCTCGGCATGCACGGAACCGCGTATGCCAACAAGGCGATGCTCGAATGCGACCTCGTGATGTCGATCGGGTCCAGGTTCGATGATCGCATCATTGGTCAGGCGCCAAAATTCTGCCGGGATGCGGTGCGCATCCATATCGACATCGACGCCGCCGAAATCAACAAGATGATCAAGGTTCATCATTGGTGTGTGGGCGACGCGAAGGAGGTGCTGGAGGAGCTGATCAAGCACGTGCGGAAACTCGATACCGACGCGTGGCTGAATCACCTCGACGGCCTGAAGAAAAAGTTCCCGCTCAAATACAAGAAATATGGCGGCCTAAAGATGCAGTACATTCTCGATGAGCTCGACAAGCTCACCGGCGGGAACGCCATCGTCACGACCGATGTCGGGCAGCACCAGATGTGGGCTGCCCAGTTCATGAAGACCGTCCGACCCGACGGTTGGCTCAGCTCCGGCGGCGCCGGCACCATGGGCTATGGATTTCCCGCTGCCATCGGCGCCCAGTTTGCCAAGCCCCACGACATGGTGTGGGCCGTGGTTGGCGACGGCGGATTCCAGATGACCATGTGCGAACTGGCCACCGCGTGTGTGCACAAGCTGCCGGTGAAGGTCCTCGTCCTGAACAACCACTACCTCGGAATGGTCCGGCAGTGGCAGGAGCTGTTTTTCGAGAACCGCGAGAGCGGCGTGGACCTTGAGGGCAACCCGGACTTCGCGAAGCTCGCGGAATGTTACCCGGGCGCCAAGGGCTTCACGCTGAAGCGCGGCGCCGACATCCGCAAGATTCTCAAGCGCGCCATGGACTATAACGATGGCCCTTGCGTGATCAATGCGGAGGTCGAAAAGGCTGACAACGTGTATCCCATGATCCCGGCGGGCCGCGCGATCGAGGACATGATCCTCGAGCCTCCGAAGCACAAGCTCGAGAAGCCGACGGGATCCACCTGATCGCCGCCCCAACGAGAGGAAGACCTACATCCCATGACAACGCAGGTCGTCAATCCACATATCGCTCAATCCACGGGCCTCCACACCATCAGTGTGTACGTTGCGAACAAGCCCGGCGTGCTGGCGAGGATCGCACAAGTGTTCGCGCGCCGTGGTTACAACATCGAATCGCTGGTGGTATCGCCCGCGATGGACGGAAATTTTTCACGCATGACCATCGGGCTGAGCGGCAGCCCGGAGGGCATGGAGCAGATCATCAAGCAAACCAGCAAGCTCATCGATGTGCTGCGCTGTACCGACCACACGGACGACAACGCCGTGGTCAAGGAACTGGCGCTGGTGAAAGTTCGCGTGGGCGCCGAGCAGCGCGCCGAGGTGCTGCAGATCGGTGAGCATTTCGGTTGCAAGACAGTTGATCTCACTGAAACCTCGCTGATCCTCCAGTGCACGGGCAACAGCGAGAAGATTGACGCGCTCATCGGCATGCTCGGGAAGTTCCGCATCATCGAGCTTGTCCGAACAGGCAAGGTTCTGATGGCGCGTGGCGACGGGCTGACTTAGCCCCGGGATCGCAGCGGGGCCTGGCCCCCCCTCCTGGCGCTGTCTACGAGGGCGGCAACGGCGTGGACGCCGAGCGAATCAAGGAACGCGCGCTCGAAATCGGTTTCGACGCCGTGGGAATAGCGGCGGCAGGCTCCGCCCCAACGGGGGACCGCTTTCTCGAATGGCTGGCGCACGGGCGGCATGCGGAGATGGCGTGGCTTGCCCGCGACCCCGATCGGCGGATCAACCCATCCCGAGTCCTCCCGTCTGTTAGGTCAATTCTCGTAGTTGGCCTCTCCTATTACGTCGAAGACCCTCCGCCGGAGATGTGGGGTGATCCGCTGCGAGGCCGGATCGCGCGTTATGCCTGGGGCCTCGACTACCACGACGAGATGCTGCCTCGGCTTCGCGAGCTGGCGGCGTGGATCGAGTCTGAGGCTGGGCGTCCGGTCGCCCATCGCGCCTATGTGGACACGGGCCCGATCCTCGAACGATCCTGGGCGGAGCAGGCGGGGGTCGGGTTCATCGGGAAGCACACGCTGGTGATCCACCCGAATTTCGGCTCCTATCTGTTTCTCGGCGAGATTCTTTTGGAACTAGAGCTGGAGCCGGACCTCCCCGGCCAGGAACGGCTTGGCACTTGCGGACGATGCCAACGTTGCCTCGAAATTTGCCCCACACATGCGTTGCCCGCGCCGTACGTGCTCGACAGCCGCCGGTGCATTTCCTATCTGACCATCGAACACCGCGGTTCCATTCCCGTTGAGTTGCGGCCGTTGATGAAAAACTGGATCTACGGCTGTGACGACTGCCAGGCGGTGTGCCCCTGGGTTCGCCGGTTTTCTCGGCCTGGCCGCGCGCGATTCCTTGCGTTTGACCCGGAGAGGTTTGCCCCGCGCCTGACGGACGCAATCACATGGGATGAGGCGGAATTCCGCGCCCGATATCGCGGCACGCCCATTCCGCGGGCGAAACGCCGGGGCTTCGTGAGGAATGTCTGCGTGGCGCTCGGCAATTCGGGCTGCCGCGATGCCATCCCCGCCCTCGAACGGGCAGCCTCGGATCCGGATCCCATCATTGCGGAACACGCCGCCTGGGCGCTTTCGCGGCTCCGCGAATTATGACCGGGGCGCCCCAGCGCCGGGGTCTGTCGCGGGATCCCAGCGCCACGCTATGCCGGCTAGGGCCAACAACCCGATGTTGCGGAAGATATTTATCCACGACATGGCCTCGCCGCCCGACACCGAGAAGCAGCCACAGGTGATGTCAACACCCCGGATAAGGTTCACCGCCATTGCGAAAATGAAGATGAGCAGCAGGGCGGAGCACCACGCGAGCGCACCCGCACGCAGCCGAGGTATGGCAATCAGCGCAAGCGCAGATACGGCTTCCAGCCAGGGCAGATAAATCGCCACGAGATTGACCAGTGCATCGGGAAGAAGGTGATATCGATATACAGCTTCGGCGAACAGTCCCGGGTCCCGGAGTTTGGGCCATGCCGCATAGGCAAATATGGCCGCGACGAACAGTCGGCAGACCACGCCCATCACCTTTTGCCAGCCTTTCAATGGATGGGATGTTGGGTTCATCGCGCGACATCCAGGCCGGCTGCCTGCCATTCGGAAAACCCGCCGAGATAGAGCACGAGATTCGTGTGCCCGTGCTCGCGCAAAAACAGGCCGAGACGAAGGGATTCATCGCAGGTGCGCCCGGAGCAATAGACCACGATCCGTTGGTCGGGCGGCAGAAGGTTGGCGTAATCCGGATAGTACTCAAACCGACGGGCTTCGGGAAAGGGCAGGGCTCCAGGGATGTGGCCGGCTTCGTAGTCTCTGAGCGAGCGCGCGTCAAAAACGATCGTCGAACCCTCCGCCAGCAGGGCGCGCATTTGTTCGGTGTCGGCGAGCATCAACCCGGCGTGCAGCGCGCGGGTCTGGACGCGATCGGACCAGTTTTCCCGCCATGGTATACGAGTCGGCGAGAACACCTGAGCTGCCGTCCCCAGCCCGAGGGTGGCTGCGGCCAGCCACACCATCTGCTGCCATAACGGGAGACGGCAGATCGCCATCTCAACTGCCCGCGCCCTGGACGCGGATGGGCACTTCAATCGGAGCTGCATGGCGCGCGTGAATGCGCAACACGCGGCCATTCATTTCACGGGACGGCACCAGGTTCCTCAATAGCACGCGAATGCCATTCGCCCCGAAGGGTTGCGTCGTCACCATCACGCTGCCGTCCGGAGGTTCGATGCCATCCAATTCAACCGGCGATCCGTCCGCGTTCCGTACCAGCACGAATCGGCTGACAGGATCGGATCCCTCCTGGTCGAACACAATTTCACGAGGCGCGACGATCACTTCCCGAACCACGATGAAGCCCACGGGAATTTCCACCGTCGGCCGTTTCGGATGGTCGGTCTGGACCACCAGCCGGGCGGAAAAAGATCCGCTCTCCAGCGGCTCGGCGAGCTCGACATCGATCCGGTACGCCTTTCGATCTTCTAGCGTTTGCACCGACGCGCGCAGCTTTTCCGATGTGGATTCCACCGAGCGAATCGCGAACTCGGCCCCATCACCGCTGGAAATGATTACGTTTCCGCGGGGCGTGGATCCGGGGGCGACGCGCGGGTCCAAGATTGACTGTGGCGCGACATTCAGCGCCGAGCCGGCCACGCCCCGCATCGTGAGCACGAACTGCGGGCGATCCGGATCGTTCGATTCGATGAGGATGGTCTTCTGTTGCGGTCCGCTGCGTCCCTGCAGGGACAGGCGCGCCGAAATCTTGGATTCACCGCCCGGCGGAATCTGTTGGCTTGAGATGCTTGCGACGGTGCAGCCGCAGGAGGCGTGCACCCGCGTAATCTCCAGTGTCAGTGTTCCCTCGTTGCGGATCGTGAACGTGTGATCGACAACCGTCGATGAGTCCACCGTGCCAAAATCGTATTCGGGTTCATCGCAGACCAGTTTCGGACGATGAGGTATGGCATCCTGCGCGGCGGCAATGGCCATCCACGCGCCGAGGCAAGTGGGCAGGAGAAAATGAAGGCGAATTGAATTCATACGTATTAAGATACAAAATTCCGGATTGCGTTCAATCCGTCGCCGGCAGCGAGGGATGAATGCACGGGAGACGCGAGCCGTCTGGTAGGACAACCCGTCAGTCTGATTGACATGGAAACCGGTGATTTCTCCATGGTGTGGAAATTCCATGGAATGGAAGCTCCTCGAGGTCTATTTTCCATACCATGGAAATCTGTGACCGGATGGTCGACGGCGTATCCTCATTTTTTATTTGGATAATCTATTCAAGCGCCCGGTCGTCGCCACGAACGGTGTGAATAAAGCGCCGCCTTCTTAGGGCTTTTTCTTGCGGCGGATTTTCAGATTGTAGTCGACGAATGCTCGATCCCAGCCGACGTCCCGACCGGCCCGTTCACTTTCAAACCACTTGTGGCGTAGAATGTCCTCCTTGAGGTCTCGCCAGTGGCGGAACAGGGCCGTGTTCTTGGCCCACTCCTCAAATCTGCGGGCCTCGTCCTCATCATGGGTAGGCCGGTGATTGCCCATGCTGCACCCCGTCGAACCCCAAAGATATCGTTACTGCGGGTACGCCCCCTTGTCAAACGGCGCGGGCGATCAGGCCGTGCAGGTAGATGCTTTCCGGAAAGGAGAGCAGGGCGGGGTGGTCCGGCGGCTGGGCGAGCGTTTCCAAAATTTGCACCTCCCGGCCGGCGTCGGTGGCGGCCCAGGCGAGCGCAAGTCGGAGGTTGTCGAGTTTGACCCAGCCCGAGCAGGAAAAGGTCGCAAGGATGCCGCCGGGGCGCAGCAGCTTCAAGGCCAGCAGGTTGATGTCTTTGTAGGCGCGAAGACCCTTTTCGATCTGGCGTTCACTGGCCACAAAGCGGGGTGGATCCAGAATTACAAGGTCGAACGAGCGCGCCTCGTCGCGCAGGCGGCGTAAAAGGGTGGGCGCATCGCCCTCGCGGTACGAGGCGGGCACGTTGAGGCGATTTAGTGCATGATGAGCCTGCGCGCGATCGATGGCAACCCTGGAGGCGTCGATGCCAAGGATTGAGCGCGCTCCGGCGGCGGCAGCGTGGATCTCGAAGGCGCCGGTGTAGCAGTAGACGCTCAGCACATCCGCGTCCCGAGCGAAAGGGGCGACGCGGCGTCGTGATTCGCGCTGGTCGAGGTAAAACCCCGTTTTCTGGCCGCTGACGAGGTCGACGTCGTATTCAAATCCGGACTCGCGGATCCGCGCGACGGCTGGCGCATGAAGACCGGCCGACTCGATGGCGCGCGGATCGAGCCCCTCCCGATCGACCGCATCGGGATCAGCAGAGGCGTAAAAACGGCGAATTCCCGTGCGCGCGGCGAGATGTTCGCGAATGAAGGGCAGCCAAGGCGTCCATGCGGCCGCTCCGATCTGAACGGCCAGTGTGTCCGCGTAGCGGTCAATGATGAGTCCGGAAAGGCCGTCCGATTCCGAAAATATGAGTCGGTAGGCGTTGGTATCGCCGTCGAGGCCGACGGGCCCAAACAGTCGTTCGCGCAGGTCGAGCGCGCGATCGAGCCGGTCCGCAATGAGGTCCTCGCCGATGGGTTCCTCGCGCGAGCGGGTGAGGATCCGTACGGCGAGGGTGGAACGCGGATGCGCCCAGCCCCGAGCGATCCAATCGCCCCGATGCGAATAGACCTCCGCCGGACCGGGGCCTTTGTCCGCGCCGGACCATGCCTCAACCGCGCCGGAGAAGATCCAGGGATGGCCGTGAAGGACGGGGCGCTCGCGATCGGGTTTCAGCCGGATTTCGATCATCGCCGCACTATACCATCTGGCAAGGCGCTCGTCTTGCGGATCAGCGCGACGTGGTTCGGCTGCGCCGGGAGCGCGTGAAGGCGAAAGCGATCAGAAATGCCACTGTGCAAATCAACGCGATCGCAGGCCCGGTCGCGATTCCCGTGTAGTAGGAGATGTACAAGCCGGCCACGCCGGATGCGACCGAGACGGCCGCTGCCACCGCCATGAGGGCCGGCAGGCGGCGCGTAATTAGCGATGCCGCGGCCGCCGGCGTGACCAGGAGGGCAATGATCAGCGCCACGCCGACCGTCTGCAGCCCGAGGACTACCCCGATGGCCAGGAGCGCAAGCAGGAGATAATGGAGCAGGCGCACGGGAAGGCGGAGGGTTGCTGCAAAGAGGGGATCAAAAGTGTACGTGACGAGCTCCTTGTAGAGCAGTGCGACCGTCCCGAGGGCGAGCGCGCCAAATACGGCCATCCGACTAAGGTCGGCGGGCCCGGCGCTGAGAATATTTCCGAACAGGATATGGGTGACATCGGTGGCGTAGCTGCGCGTGGTGGACACCATTGCGATTCCGAGCGCAAACATCCCGGCAAAGATGATGCCAATCGCCGTATCTTCGCGAAGACGTGCTCCGCGGGAGATGGCGCCGATGCCGAACGCGGAGACAAGAGCCGCCCCCAGCGCCCACCAGAACAGCGGTCCGCGGTCGCCGCCATGCAGGAGATAGCCGGCTGCGACGCCGGGCAGAATCGCATGTGACAGGGCATCGCCCATGAAGGCCATGCCCCGGAGCACGACAAAGGTGCCCAGAACCGCGCAGACCACACCCACCAGCGCGGCGGCAGCGAAAGCGCGCTGCATAAACGCGTACTGAAACGGCTCTGCGAGGGCCGACCAAAGGTCGGTCATGGGGAAAGACCTCCGCAGCAAAGCGTGTTGACGACCACCGTTCCATCCGCGGCCCGTATGAGGTGGGCCGCACCGCCAAAAGCCGCCGCGAGGCTTTCAGCCCGGAACACCTTGTCGGGCCGGCCGTCGGCGATGATCCGACGGTTGATGAGCACGACGCGCTCGAAGTGGTCGGAGGCCAGGTCCAGATCGTGCGTGGAAACCAACAGGCACACGCCCTGCCGTGCCGATTCTTGCAGGATCTGCAGAAGGTCGCGGGCCGTTTGGGCATCGAGTCCATTGAATGGTTCGTCGAGCAGCAAAACCGCCGCCTCTTGGGCGAGGGCGCGGGCGATAAACATGCGCTGCTGCTGGCCGCCAGACAACTCGTCGATTCGGCGATCGGCCAAAGGGGTTAATCCGACGAGATCGAGGCAGCGGTCGACCCGCTCGGCGTCGGCCGGTCCGGCCCGACGAAACAATCCGATGTGCCGCAAGCGGCCCATGAACACCACATCGCGAACGGTGGCCGGGAAGTGCCAATCAACGTGGCTCCGCTGCGTGAGGTATGCGATGCAGGCGTGGCGGTCGGGCGGGTGTCCGAAGACGGACACGGCCCCCTCGTCGGGCTCCAGCAGGCCGGCAATCGCGTGGAACAAGGTCGTTTTTCCCGCACCGTTGGGGCCGATGATGGCAACTTGCTCACCGGGCCGTGCGGCAAATGAGACCTTTTCAAGCGCCGTCAGGGTTCCAAATCGAACCGTGAGGTCCCGCGTTTCGACCGCTGGTGCGCCTGAATTGTGCGCGGCATGGCGGAAGATCAACGGCTGACGAACTGGTGTTGTGTTCACGGCCTATCCGCCTGCCAGGCTTTCGCGAGACGCTCAGCGAGCGTGCGCATAAGCCCAATGTACGAATCCGTGCCGCTTCCCGGTGGTCCCAAAGTGTGCGTCCGCACGAGGACGAGGTGCGCGCCGACGTCCTCCGCGACGCGCTGGGCGAGGGCCGGATTCTCGGTCTCCTCGGCAACGATCACCCGCGCGCCGGCCTCGCGCATGGCGTTTTGGAGCGCGGCCAGATCCCGCGCGGAGATTTCGGAAATCGTGGAGATATTGGGCAATATGTGACCGATGACGCGCACGCCGTAGCGTTCTGCAAAATATCCAAACGTGTTATGATCGGTCACCAGGACGCGCTTCTCGGCAGGAATCGGTTCGAAAAGCGAACGAATCTCCTTGTCCAGCTCTGCGAGAGCTTCAACAAACTGTTCGCATCGGCTCGTATAGCCAGCGGCAGCCGCCGGATCGCGCGCGGCGAACGATTCGGCCAGGCGGCGCGCCCAGTGCGCGACCCACTCCGGATCCAGCCATACATGAGGATCAACAGGTCCATGCTCATGAGGATGTTCGTGCCCGTGCTCATGATCATGTTCACAGGCTTCCCCGTGTCCTTCGGGATCATCGCTGGCCGTGCGCGGGACCCGGCCTTCCGAAGCGACCACGAGGCGGCCGGGATCCACTTTTCCGGCTTCAAGGAATTTTTCGAGGAAGATTTCCAATCCCAGTCCGTTGACGACGACGAGGTCTGCCCGTGCGAGGCGCGCAGCATCGCGGGGACCCGGCTCAAAGGCGTGCGGGTCGGCGTCGGCCGGAAACAGAGTTTCCACATTGGCCCGATCTCCCGCGATCACCTTCGCGACGTCAGCGAGGATGGGCGTTGTCGCGACAATACGGAGTCCGGAGGACTGCGCATCAGCGCGCGAAGCGGGCGTGAGTGCGACAGCAGCGGCAACGAGGGCGATTACTAATTGATACATAATTATCAAACAGATTAGGTGGGCGTGTATCTCCGCGCAACCTTTTTCGAATTCATGCGCGATCCGCTAACCGCCGCGCGCGTGGTACAGGGCGACGGCCACGGCGATGCCGAGCAGCATGCCGAAAAAGACCTCGAGCCGCGTGTGGCCGAGCAGTTCCGCGAGTTTTTGGCCCGAGAGATGGTGTTCCTTGAAGAGTTCCTCGACGATCTGGTTCAGAAGCCGCGCCTGTAGGCCGGCCGCTCGGCGGACGCTCTGCGCGTCAAACATCACGATGATCGCAAAACCAGCCGCGATCGCGAATACGGGAGAATCGAATCCCGAATGCAGGCCGGCGGAAGTGGCCAGCGCGCAGGCAAACGCGGAGTGGGCGCTGGGCATCCCGCCCGTGCTTACAAAATATCGGAAATCGAATTCGCGCGTCTTCCGCCAGGCAAGGGCCATTTTGATCGCCTGGGCGATCGCCCAAGCGGCGACACCCGACCAGAGTGGCAGATTACGCCCAAGTTGTGCCCACCACGTATCCATGGTTCGAGTTTACGGCCCCCACCGGCGAGGGGAAACCCCAATTCGGCGCTCGCATTTCGAAATTATGAGGGGTTCGTACCACGGTTTAGGATTTATCCGGGGGACGATGCTAGCCGATGCGCGGCAATACGAGATCCGTTTGGTCGGCAAGCCAAGCCTCGCAGGGATGGACGGCGTGCGCTTGGGGGCATCTTCTTGCTTTCCCTCGTCGAAAACCCCGTGTATGTTCGAATTTTGTAAACATTTCAAATTTCGATTCGAAAGCGGGATATGAAAAATCGAAGTATATCCGACGGACCGCTATCCGCCGCGCCGTCGTTCCCGTCCGCTGCGTGCGAATCGGGTGGGCGCAACGCGGCCAGGACCGCGGGCCGACGGGGCCAAGAGTGGCCGTCTGCTCGGCGAACCGACGCCTTCACGCTGGTGGAGATGCTCGTCGTCGCGGCGATCATTGCGGTCCTTATCGGTATTGTTATCGGCGTCTCCAATTTTTCTAACCGGAAGGCTGCGTTAAGCCGGGCCATCGCCGATATGGAGATGATCAAGGCGGCGTTGGAGGAGTATCGGATACAACATGGCCGATATTTTGGGCCGGCTAGCGGCTCACTTGTGGGGCCGGTGACCAACATCTCGGTATCCGGCGTGACGTTTGCGAGCGCAATGTCGAATTACGTCAAAGACCTCCGACTCGTCGACCCTTGGGGCCAGGGCTACTACTATTCGAATTCGGCGGCGATGCCGTTTGCGTATCGGATTTGGTCGTCCGGCCCGAATCTTACCAACGCCGCGGACGATATCGAGTCGGGGGTGGGCTACTTTTAGAGGACCTCCCGCCGATTTCGATCAACCCTCATAAATATCTAGTGTAATCTAAGATTCGGAGATGGATACCATGAATCGATTCCCACATTGTCGCGGCTTCGGCAACGCGTTCACGCTCATTGAGTTGCTGGTTGTCATTGCCATTATTGGCATCCTAGTGGGGATTCTCATGCCGGCGTTGCAATCATCGATGGAGCGGGCCAGGCGTGCGCGCGTGCAGACCGACGCGAAGAGCATTGAAAATGCCATACGCGCGTACTTTCAGGAATATTCGAAATTGCCTCTGCCCGACAATCATCAGGGGATTGCGGACCGCAATTATCTCGACGCGGACGCGCGGGGCGTCTTTGCGAGGCTGACGACCAACAACCCTCGGAAAATCATTTTTCTCGAGGTTCCCGGCGGCGCGACGGACGGGACCTTCATCGATGCTTGGGGGACTCAATTCGGCGCGGCGATGGACAACAACTATGACGGGCGCATTACGAATACGGGCGGTCCGATGGGTACAAATTCGGTGTTTGCTCCGGGCGTTGCTTTCAGCGCCGGTCCGGACCGCCAGATGAACACGACGGCGGACAACGTGTACTCGTTCCAGTAAGAATGGCGAAAGGATTCCAACGTTCAGAAGGATTTTCGCTCGTCGAGACGGCGCTTGCCTTGCTCGTCGTGAGTATCGGCCTCTCGGCGGTTCTGGCGCTGTTGCCGACGGCAATGGACCAGGGTAAACGCGCATCGGACGAGACCTATGCCGCCTTTTTCGCCGATGCGGTGTTCAACACATATCTGGCTGCGGCGTGGAGCACCAATGTGGCGTGGTCTGACCTTCCGACCTATCGACCCGTTGCGCCGGTGACGATTAGCAATCCATCGTTTGGCACCGACGTTTTCTGGAAATACTCGACTGGATTGGTTGTTCGAGCGGACGGTCAGATCCGCACACAGTTGTTCGTTGCCGCGTCGACCCGAGAGAAGTGGCTGAATGATTCTTCGCCCCCTTTGCCGTACTCGTGGGAGCAATATGATCATGCTTTGAGGTATCGGCTGACGATGACGTCCCCGAGTGCGCGTCGCCGCGTACTGAGTCTTGAGGTTTGGCCGGGCGAATACGGCATAACCAACAACCCGTATCGATTTGTCACAGAAGTCTTCGACCATGGTTTCTAGAACGTCAGGGGGGGAACGAATCCATCAAGGGTGGGCTGAGGGTGCGCAATCCGCTCGAGGTAACCGTGCGGTTGCCGGCTTTACCCTCATCGAAATGCTTGCGTCCGTGGTGATTCTCGTCCTGATTGTGCTGGCCATGGGCCGGATCTATGCCTCGTCCAGCCGCGCGTATCAGGATACGATCAAGCAGGCGGAGCGCGATGCGGCGGCCCGCGCGGTGATGGACTTTCTCGCTCGCGAGATCAGCCAGGCCCTTTTTGAAGCTGCGGCGTATAACACGAACGCGCTGCTGTCGATGCGGTACGAGGCTAACACGACGCCCGACGTATTTGGCCTGGAGGGGGCCGATGAAATCTGGCTGATCTCTGCAAACAATGTGACCGGTTCGGGGCGGCCTCCGCGGGAGTCGGTGATGAGGTGCTACTTCGTAGAGAATTACGAAGGTCTCACAGATGCCCCTCCGAACGCCCCTTATCGCTTCGCGCTCTGGCAGAACTACCGCAACATCACAAACACGGGGGCAGCTTTCCCTTATGCAGGCGGAAGCGGAGGTTTAGATTGGATGGATGGGACCACCGTCCTGCAAAAGCGGCGGGACCATTTGTTGCTCGAAAATGTGCGCACCTTTGAAATTTTTGCGTACGCTGATGAGAGAGGGACTCGCGTCTTCGACTGGGATTCACGGGATACACAGCCCTTGTTCTGCATGGATATTTACCTCGAAACGTTGAGCGAAGCAGATGCGATCCGAGCCGCGCAGTTGGCGGCAACGGTCGGACCTAACCATCCGACGACCGTGCAATTCGTTGAATCGGCCGTACGGCGCCACTATCAGCGAATTTTCTTCCCGAACAAGTTCGGCTACTTTGACCACGCATATCCATGAAAAGCGTGTGTGAGAAACCGTGCGCCGGCAAACAAGGCATGGCCCTTGTTGTGGTGTTGGGCTTCCTCGCTGTCCTTGCTGTGTTGGCGGTCAGCCTGATCGTCACGATGCGGGTCGAGCGCCTGGCGACAAGCTCGTTCGCAGAGACCGTTCGCGCGCGCCAGCTTGTCCATGTGGCGCTTGCCCGCGCCCTCCAAGCCATCGACTCGGACTTGGCCAATAACAGCTTTATGTACCCCCCGTGGGACGTTTTTACGCTGACTGCCGGCACGCCCGCCATTACCAACCCGCTCCCGGACCTGCATTCCCGCCTGTATGTACCCGCATCGCTGACGAATCAGTTGCCGAATGTCCTTCGCATGGAAAATGTCCAGGTCGGCACCACGATTGTGGGGAGGGTCGGATATATCGCGGTCGATATCTCAGGCAAGGTGGATGCGAACCTGGCCGGGACAAGGCCGCGTGGCCGGGGATTAGACGGCCGAGAAATCCAACTGGGGGTTTTGCCGGAGATCCGAAATCTTCAGGCGTTCCTCAATGGCCGGTCCAACGAGTGGCGGCGCTTTGAAAGCACGGCGGAGCTTTACTATCTCGCGGGCGTGTCCGGAAATAGCCTTTTTACCAACCGACCGGTCCAATCGTTTGCAACATTTTCGCGTTTTGGCGCAGATTTTTCAACGAACGGCACTCCCAAAATTTCTCTTGCTGGGGACGCAGCCGCCTTGCAGAGCCGCGAGTCGTCCATTGTCTCGGCATTCAATGCCTGCGGCATACCCAACCCGAATATGGTCTTTTCCAATCTATTGGATTACGTCGATACAGATTCGATCCCTCGCGACCTTGACAGCTTTTGCACCGAAGCTGTGCCGATGGTGAATGAGGTGATTTTTTCCAACTCCGTGACCCGGCAGGTGGTTGGAGGCGTGACGCAGTACACGCACCGACTCTACATGACGGTCGAAACGTGGTTTCCCTTTGGAGACCGGTCGTTTCCAGCCGCACAACTGGTGCCGCAAGGTTCGCCGATCATCAACGTGGTGAATATTAATGTTCCGGAGCTGGCGATTAACCCCTCGGCAGACTTGGTCTCGGCGGTCCCGATGGCGATTCAGCCGCATACCCCGAATTCGTTTCAGCAAACAACGTTTGTCTGGCAGAAACAGACGAACGTTTCGGCCGGACTGCCTGCCACGGTAAATATTCAGGTTGAGGTGAATTCACGCCTCGCCGTGGACCTTCTGGGAAATCGACATGATTCGGCGCGGCTGCCGAACACACGGGTGACGGTTCGCGCGCCACCGCCCGGCAGCAGCGCCAGCCCACAAATTGCAAGCTTGTCCGTAATCGACCCGCGGTTGAATCACGATCCCGCCAACTGGGCCCTCACGGTGGCGTCCGCTGCGACACCGGGCCGGCTGAACAGCAACGCGACTGGGAACGAAGGGCCGTCGATCATGTATGTCCGCGATTTTCCGCTGGACCAGCCTAAACCCGGTCTGGGGGTTGGAAGCGTGGGTGAGCTGGGATTTCTTTCCGTCGGCGAGCCGTGGCGGACCATTGCTTTATACAGAGCGCCGCCCCTCAATCGTCTTCATCCCGTTCTTGACCATTTTACCGCCGCAACCAACCGCTCCGTGCGACGGGCTCTGATCAACGTGAATTCAACGGACACCAATGCTTTGGCAGCCGCATTTTTTGCCCTGCCCCTTGAAAATTATCCGGGCGGCGGCGGAAGCACCGTCACGGTGGCGGCTGCCCGTACCTTGGGCGCTAATGTTTTGAATGAGAACGCAAATCAGGATGTCAACAGGTCGATTTCGCTGATCGGCGCATTCGACATAAACTTTCTCGCGGCTCTCAACGGTCAGCTCGCCTCGCCGGTGTTGACCAATGACGCGATTCGAGAAGCGATCGTGCGGAACGCCGCCGAACTTTTCAGCTATCGTCAGAACATGTTCAATATCTATCTGTTCGCGCAATCGCTCACACCTGCCGGCACAGTCGGGGCCGATGCGCGAGCCATCGCCACTGTTTGGCGAGATCCGGAAGTCGAAGATACGGCCGAGAACGACCCCTGTAGGATTTTACTAAGATTTTTCCGATGGCTGTAATATGCCCATACGCAGCGCTATGCCAGATTTGGGTTCGCCGTTTTGGACCCGACGGTGTAGTATAGATTTTGTGTTGGTGGATTCCCAACGATTGATTTGAGAGTCTGCTAATGGGTGTTCGGTGTCATAATATGAAGCAGCGCGCCGGTTTCACGCTGGCGGAGTTGCTGATTGTCATGGGCATCATAGCCATCATCTTTGCCGTCGCCATTCCGCGGTTCGAAGATATCGGGCGCGGTGGCAAGATGCGCGCCGCTCTCAATGAGTTGCGTTCGACTTTGGGGCTGGCCCGCCAATGGGCGATCGCAAACCGGGAAGACGTCTTCGTCGTTTTGCCCGACGATTTTTCCGCTGTCTACAGTGGGCTGCCGACGAATGAATATGCGAAAGCGCTCCGATCCTATGCTGTGTACACCCGAAATCGGGGCTATATCAAGGATTGGACGTACCTGCCTCTCGGCGTCTATTTCGTGGATAACTACAATTCCGCGCTGGCATCCAATCGGACCGGTGGATGCATCAATCCCTCCCGAAATGTCTTCCGAAGCTCTACGATTTACAGCGGGTCTCAGGCTATCCCATTTCCAACTGCCGGGTCGACGACCAAAAACCTGAATGCTCTTCGATTTTCGCCCCAAGGATGGGCGCAGGAGAATGCCGGTGGAACGTTTGTAGACTTTGATTTTTATCTCGCGGAAGGAGTCGCGCTCGAAGGCCTCGCCGGACGAGTGGTGAACATTGTGTGGAAGGACAACCCGGTAGTCTGGCGGATTGCTGTCAATCCGATGACGGGCGTCCTCCGCACGTATGATTGCAGCCAATTGTAACAAGTGGCGGGGAGGTTCCTTCGCGTCGGTTCTCGCCAGAGCCCCGGCTGTCGGAATCGAACGGGTCAATCAGCGGTCTGACCATTCGCAAAGGTCTTTCTCCAGTGTACTTTAATCAAGTGGTGACCACGATGCGGCGATGCCTGCTAATCCTTGCGATCGGAACGCTGTTGCCAGTCGGGCTTTCTCAGGCTCAGACCTCAATCTACTCGTCGATGACAGTGGCCGGTGAATGGCAGGGTTGGAATCCCGGCGCAAACAACCTCTATTTGATTTCCAATCATGTCTGGGAAGGGGTTTTCTTCATCGGCGATCGGTCGGCCAACCGATTCAAGTTCGTGCCTAACGGCGCATGGGGAACCGACTGGGGCGCCGCCGTGACCTCCTCGATTCCCCTGTATGGTGTCCTGACGGGGACGGCCAATCTCACCAATGTGTTTGGCGCGGATATCACCTTCACAAACGTTATTGAGGGCTATTACCGCTTTCGTTTCCATGAGTTGTCCAAGGTGTACGAGGTCCGCTACTTGACGCCCATGTATGACGGACCCGCCGGCGGCAATCTGATCCGAAACGGAACCTTCGAACTGGCCGACCTCGGTGATAACGGTCTTTCGTTCGCGTGGAATTATCGACCGGCGATGACTTACGGCGGCTGGTGGGGAAACACGGGTCGTCGGGATTGGCGTTATGTGAGTCCCTTCCACCTTCAGTACATCGGACCCGCCTTCGGCGGCATTTGGCAGGACGCCCCGGGAGGACGCGATTTCGATTACGAAGCCTCCGCATGGTTCTGGATGGACGGGTCGAGCAATACGAATTACGGGCCTTGGACCGCCTCTGTGCAGCGACTTAAAATCGAATTCTACGGTCCGCAGTTCGGACCGTTACTTGCAGAATCGTCGACGAACATCCCGTTTGTCGCTGAAAACTGGAATCAGGTTAGATTCCGGGCTGCCGCCCCGTCCAACGCGGCATGGGCGAGGGTGGTCGTAGACGTCAGCGGGGCCGGTCCGAAAGGATCCCTCCAGATCGACGACGTATTCATGCGGCCGGTCCCGCGGCCGGCCCAGTTCTTCTCGAGCTGGACGTTCAATCGAACGGGCACTCTTGTACGAGGAGGGTGGGTCGCCACCAATGCCCACATGGTGGCGCAAACGAACCTCGCGTATGATCCGCCCTCCCTCGCGCTGCGCAACGGCGGATCCATTCGGAGCCCCCGCTTTGACCAGGGAATCGGCCGCGTCTCGTTCGTCTATCGAACAAGCTTCAATGACCCCAACAACGATCCGACAGACAATTTGTCTGCGGAGGTCCGCCTGAGCCCGGATGGCGTGAACTTCAGCGCCGTCGCCTTGCTAATAAATATTGCAAACCAAAATTTTCAGACATTTTCGGTGAATATCAACGATCCGGCCCAAAAGTATCTCGAGGTCCGCGTTCTTGCGGGGACGAATTCCTTGCTTCTGGATAACATCCAAATTTCGGAATCGTCGCCAGACCTTCGATTCCAGGATTTTTCCGCATGGACGAACGCCGCGTGGACCAACGCCGGTTTCCGTGAGTTAAACGGATGGCAGCTAAACACTGGCGCCATGATTTATGCCGGGGCCTTCGTCGCGCCAAGCGCTCGGCTGCCCGGTCGGTCAAACCAGTTTAACTTCATCCGCTCGCCGCTCTTCTCCAATGGATATGGCGAAATATCTTTCCAGTTGGCGAGGGGTTCCCATGGTGGCGCGCCGGCTGAGCTGCACGTCCAGGAGTCCATTGATGGGTCCGTATGGACGACAATTGCCGGAATCTCAAATCTCTCGCACATCTCCTGGGAGCCGTATTCCCTTTACTTTTATCAGACACAACCTAGGTATGTGCGGCTTGTAAATGCCAGCACCTCTACTCCATCCGGCACCTTTTCATCCCTGCTGATCCAGGAAGGGTTTGACAGCGCGCCGACGGCGCCGCCCGGCTGGGTTTTTTCAGGAGTTGGCGTTTATACAACGGCATCCAGCTCTGGTCAGTCACCGCCATCGATTCGTTTCGACGACACAGGGGATTTCATCGAAACGCCTTCGCTGGTGAATCCGACAAATCTTCAATTTTGGATGCGCAACCAGTCGTTGTCGGGCAGTTATCGGTTCGATGTGTTGGGGCTGGTCGGGTCGAGCTGGACAACGGTTCAAACCTTCACCGCGATTTCCGGCGCCGCGACCTACACGATTCCTTTGTCTACGAATCTATCCAAGTTGCGATTCGTCTACACGCTAAAGGCCAGCGGAAACATCGCGCTAGACGACGTCGCGGTTCAGGGCGTCGTTTTTGGGGGGCAGCCACCGCAGGATTTGCTTATCGATGACATCGAAATTGGCATTCCCTTCGAGTCGCGGACGCAGGACTTCGAGGATTGGCCAGAGAAAAGCGGCTACTCAAACGGAGTTCATATCTTCCGAGGCTGGGTCATAACGAATGCCATGGTCCACCCGGATAATGCATATGCGGGGAAAAGCCTGCGCCTAAATGTAGGCGCAGGCAACTTCATCGTTTCTCCCATGCTCCAGGACGGGATCGGCGTTGTCTCGTTCCGATATGCGAAATGGCCTTCCGACACGGCGCCTACGCTGCAGCTTCAGTATTCGACAAACGCCGGGGTCACTTGGATCGTCGTGACCAACATCACCGTCGCGAACGATGCGCCCAGCTATCTTTTGTTCCAGCGCCTCTTGAATGTGCCCGGGCCCGCCTCCGTGCGTATTCTGCATACGGCAGGCGCCGGCCGCGCGCTGATCGACGAAATTTCTATCGGATATCCGCAGCTGCCCGCTGATGTCGCCGTTTCCGGTTACCACACCCCGGCGGCGCCATTTACGAATGACGCGGTGAGACTCTGGGCAGTCGTCTCGCCTGTATATGGCGCCCAGCTCACGAACATGACCGCGTTTTTCCGAGTCGGAACCAATGGCGCCTTCACGCCGCTGGCGATGGCCGTGACGAATTTTTCCGAATATCAGACGACAACGACGCTGGGTCCCTATCCGACCGGTACGGTTGTCCAGTACTTCATCCGAGCGCAATTCAGCGGTCCCGGTTCGGAGGCGACTTCGCCGCGTTTCTTCCCGCCCGGCGGAAGCAACGCGCCCGCCTTCTTTGCGGTGCCTCGCGCGAAACCCGGCCAGGTGTGGATCAATGAAGTCCGACATGCGCCCGATTTCGAGAACGAGTTTATCGAGCTGGCCGGGCCCGCGCTGTTCAACTTGTCGGGCTGGTCCATCGAAATCGTCACGACATCGACGGGATTCCTTGATACGGTCCAATACAAGTACGTCATCCCCGACGGCCACGCGCTCAACACGAACGCGTTTCCGTTCGGATTTTGGGTTCTCGGGACGGACGATGTGCCGAACCGCAACATGACGTTGAACGACCGGATCGGGGCATTCTATTACTTTGGTATTCGCCTGCTAAACGAGGGCGGAGGCCTCGAGCACGCAATCAGCATAGGCGGCCCGATTTCGGGCTTCAGCCAAGTCCCCGTCTACGACGATGGGTGGGATCAGTTCGAAAGCATCGGCTTGACGGGAATGGCCACGAACTACGCTGGTTTTGCATGGACCAACTTCCCCGGCGGCCGGACGCCGGGATATGCCAACATCAATCAGACTTTCGGCTCTACGCCTCCGACAAACCTGCCCCCGCCGGACGCCTGGATCCAACGGATTATCCTGGGGACGAATATCACGGTCATCGCCGCGGGCAATTCCAACGCCTGGAATGTGGCGCCGTTCTTCACAACGTCGCTGGAACCCGCCGTCTGGACTCCGATCACGCCTTACAACGTGACGTTCTCGGGCGGCACGAACACGATTTGGTTCTCGCTCCCTGCGCAAACCAACTGGTTCCTGCGCCTCCGATACACGCATCCATGACGATGCTCCATGCGCGTTGCTTTTCCCGTTGAAGCTCGCCTTTCGTCTAAGGGAAACCGAGTGCCGGCCTGCCTGGCGTTCGGAGTCGGGGCGCGGGTGCGGGCTGCTTTTTTGGGGATCTCGCTTTGCGCATCCATCGTCGTGCCGGCCATCGCCGCGCCGGACCCTTCCATCTATAAATGGAGGGCGCCGATCCTTGAGCCGGTGGTCAGCGGTTCTCTGTACCGTGCGATGGTGCCGCTCCATCTGTTCGACGGCAGCCGCGCCTTTCCGGCCGATCTCCGGCTGATCGACGAAAACGGCGAAGATGTCCCGTTTTTCATCGATTTCGAGTCGGGCCTGAACGAACTCATTGATCTGCCGCTGCGGGCGGTCAACTTGCCGGAAGAGACGCCGCCCGATTTGGACGACCAGGCGACATATTGGGAGGTCGGAACTCCCGGTGCGCCGCTTCATCATCTGCTGCTCGAATTGGACGGCCCGGCTGCCAGGGCTGCAATCCGCGTTTATGGCCGGAAAACTCTGACGAACAACTGGCGGCTGATAACGGAAACCAACTGGTCAAATCTTGAACACGGCGCCTGGCCGCCAGTCGGCTTGGGGGACGCGGCCGTCCGATACCTGAAGCTGCATCTCGAGACGTCTGAGGGGGGAGAGCAGCCGGCGCTCGAAGCGATTCGCGCGCAGACACATGTCCACTATCTGTACTTCCAGCCGTCGCGCAACGGCCGCCTGTGGGTTTATTACGGATCGGATGCTCCAGGTTTCCCGATCCATGATCTGAAGCATCGACTGTCGAAGGGCCAGCTTGCCGCGGCGCTTCACTCGGCGATCGGGCCGCGGGAGGAAAATCCGCATCGGGTTGGCGCTGACTTGCGCGAATACGCCCAGCTTCTCCTTCTGACAACTCTGGCGATCTGCGCGGTCCTTGCCGCAGGGCTCCTCCTCAAACGCATGCGCCCGAATTGAGCCACTGCAATCCGGCCGGCGGGCAGGTCATCGGAGTTTGGTGCGCGGGCCGGCTTGCCAACCGGCCGTGCCGCAGTACACTCCTGCGCTCCCCATGAGTACCCAGCGCTACAGGAACGTGGCCATCATCGCACATGTTGACCATGGCAAAACCACGCTGGTCGACCAGTTATTGCGTGCTGGCGGCGCGTTCTCCGAACGGGAAGAGGTCGAGGAGCGCGCAATGGATTCTCTGGAGCTGGAGCGTGAGAAGGGGATTACCATCCGCGCGAAAAATGCGTCCATTCATTGGCGGAACTACACGATCAACCTCGTCGACACGCCCGGCCATGCCGATTTCGGTGGGGAAGTCGAGCGCATCATGAAGATGGTGGATGGCGTGTTGCTCCTCGTCGACGCGGTCGATGGCCCGCAGGCGCAGACCCGGTTCGTTCTGCAAAAGGCCCTGCACCACGGCCTCAAACCCATCGTGGTTATCAACAAAATCGACCGTGAACATGCGGACCCGCACCGTGTTCATGACCAGGTTCTGGAGCTGCTCTTGGACCTACACGCCAATGAGGAGCAGTTCAATTGCCCCTTTATCTATGCAAGCGCCCGTGATGGGTATGCCCTGAAGTCCCTCGACGATCCCCGTGTCGGCATGGCGCCGCTGCTGGATGCCATCGTTGAGCACATTCCACCGCCGCCTGGCGACCCGCTGGCGCCGTTTCTTATGCTAATCAGCAACCTTGATTGGAACGATTACGTAGGTCGGATCGCGATCGGCCGTATCCTTTCAGGTACGGTTCGCGCCGGCGACTCGATCGTCTGCATCCACAAGGACGGCCGGCGCGAGCGCGCGACCGTCACCAAAGTCTTTGAATTCAGCGGAATCCGAACTTCCGAATCTGTGATTGGCGAGGCCGGCAACATCGTCGGGATTGCAGGGTTCGAGGAGTTGGAAATCGGCGAGACCCTTTGCGATCGGGAGGACCGCGAACCGCTGCCGTTTGTTGAGATCGACCCGCCGACCGTCCAAATGCAAATTTGTGTCAATGACGGGCCCCTGGCCGGCCGGGAGGGGAAGTACCTCACCTCCCGCCAGCTCCGCGAGCGGCTATATCGCGAAACGCGCACGAACATTTCGCTGAAGGTCGAAGACACAGACGCTCCCAATGTCTTCCTGGTCAGCGCGCGCGGCGAGCTGCAGATCGCCATTCTCGCGGAGCAGATGCGCCGGGAAGGATTCGAGCTTCTGGTATCGCGGCCAGAGGTCATCTTGCGGCGTGGCCCCGACGGCAAAAAGCTGGAGCCCTATGAAACGCTTTGGGTCGACACCCCCCAGGATCGACTCGGGGACATTCTTCAAAATCTTGCTGGCCGGCGGGCCCAGATTGCCAACATGCACCACCACGGCGACCGCGTTCAAATCGAAGCGACCATCCCGACCCGCGGCCTGATCGGATTTGAAACCGATCTCGTCAATCTCACCGGCGGGCGGGCCGTCATGAGCCACCTCTTCAAGGAATACGGCCCGCATTGCGGGCCCATTCAGGGCCGCCTGACCGGCACGCTGGTTTCCATGGACAACGGTGTCGCCACCGCCTACGCCTTGGATTCGCTCCAGGAGCGCGGGCGGCTGTTTATCAAGCCCGGGGACCTGGTCTACGAGGGAATGATTGTCGGAGAAAACCCGCGTGCGGAAGACATCGCCGTCAATCCCACGAAGGAAAAGCACCTGACCAACATTCGCAGCCACGGCGAGGGCAAGGGCATCATGCTGGAACCACCCCGAGTTTTTTCGCTGGAGCACGCGATCGAATACATCGCGGCGGATGAATACGTCGAAGCCACCCCCAAAAGCATCCGGCTGCGCAAGAAAATCCTCAACGCCACCCAGCGGAAGCGAGCTGCCCAGCGCGCCGAAGAGCCCGATTGAACCGCGCCAACGGCGCTTCATACGGACGCGGCGAGCGGCCACATCGAAGAGGTCTTGCCAGCGGGCCGATATTGATTAGAGTCCCCTTTGGTCGTCCTCCCTGTGCAGGGCGCCGGGTTGGCGCATTCCATAGGAGGCAAAGACAACGGTTTCGATTCGGAGAATGCCCATGCCTGCAAAGAAAGAAAAATTAGTCGGCAACATGATCATCGCCCAGAGCGGCGGCCCCACCGTCGTCATCAACCAGAGCCTCGTCGGCGCGATCCTCGAGGCGAAGAAACACAAAGAAATCAAAAAAATCTACGGATCTTTGCACGGTCTGAAAGGGATTTTGGACGAGAATCTGATCGACCTCGGTCGGGAATCGAGGGAGACGCTGGAACTGGTCGCGCAAACGCCTTCATCCGCCCTAGGGTCCGTCCGCAAGAAACCGACGCCCGAGGATTGCCAAAAGGTCTTCGAAGTTCTGCAGAAATACGATGTGCGCTATTTCTTCTACATCGGCGGAAATGATAGTGCCGAGACCACGCACATCATCAACGAGGCTGCGCTCGCGGCAGGCTTCAAGATGAAGTGCTTCCATATTTGCAAGACAATCGACAATGACCTGCGCGAAAACGATCACACCCCCGGCTTCGGCAGCGCGGCCAAGTTCGTCGCGCAGGCCTTCATGGGCGACAACTTGGACAACCGCGCGCTCCCGGGCGTGAAAATCAACGTGGTCATGGGCCGCCACGCGGGATTCCTCACGGCCGCATCCGCGCTGGCCCGGCAGTATCCGGATGACGGCCCCCATCTTATCTACCTGCCCGAACGTCCCTTCTCGATGGAAAAATTCGTCGCGGACGTGAAGGCCGTCTATGAGAAGCTCGGTCGATGCGTCGTGGCCGTCTCCGAGGGCATCGCGGACGAGAACGGCGAGCCGATCGCGTCGAAGTTCATCAAGGAGGTGGACAGCCACGGCAACGTTCAGCTTTCCGGCTCCGGAGCGTTGGGGGACCTGCTGGCGAAGGAAATTCGGGAGAAAGCCCAAATCAGCCGCGTCCGCGCCGACACGTTCGGCTATTTGCAGCGGTCCTTCGTCGGTGTGGTCAGTCCCGTCGATGCGAAGGAGGCCCGGATGGTCGGCGTGGCTGCAGTCAAATTCGCCTGCGGCGGCGAATTTGACAGCGGATCCACGGCCATCAAACGGGCGCCGGGCAAGACCTATAAGACATGGGTTGAGCGCGTCGAGCTGAAGGCGGTGGCGAAAGAAACACGGCACATGCCGGATGAATGGATCAATGCAGACGCGAACGATGTAACACCCGCCTTCATCAAATATGTCGCGCCCATCGTTGGTCCGCTTCCCAAGATCGGGCGGCTCAAGGGTTACAAGGTGGCGAAGGCTTGAGTTTGTCCGCGGTGCGCTGTCTCCGCGGCGGTCTCACGCGACCTCCCTGTGGCGACGTATCGGTCAGCGCGGAGGTCCCGACTGACCGCTCGGCTAGAGGAGGATGAAATACCTGGATGAATATCGCGATGCGGCGGGGGCAAAAAAATTGGCCGCCCAATTGCGCCGGGTCGCCACGCGCCCGTGGACCTTGATGGAGGTCTGCGGCGGCCAGACGCACGCAATCATCAAATTTGGCATCGACGAACTTCTGCCGCCGGGCATCGAACTCGTCCATGGGCCCGGTTGCCCCGTGTGTGTCACCCCTGTTGAGATTATCGACAAAGCCATTGAGATCGCGCGGCGCCGAGGGGTCATTTTTTGTTCGTTCGGCGATATGTTGCGCGTTCCGGGATCAAACGGGGATCTGCTGTCGGCGAAAGCGGACGGGCATGACGTGCGCATCGTGTATTCGCCTTTGGATGCGGTACGCCTGGCCGCGGCGAATCCGGACCGGGAGGTGGTCTTTTTTGCAGTGGGGTTTGAGACGACGGCGCCGGCGAATGCCATGGCGGTTGCGCAGGCCCACCAGCGCGGATTGAAAAACTTCTCGCTGCTGGTCTCTCATGTCCTGGTACCCCCGGCGATCGAATCGCTGATGGCGTCGCAGCGGTCGCGCGTTCAGGCGTTTTTGGCCGCCGGGCACGTTTGCACGATCATGGGCGTCGAGGAATACAAGCCTCTCGCCGAGCGTTTCCGTGTGCCGATTGTCGTTACCGGATTTGAACCGCTCGACATCCTTCAGGGGGTCCTGATGGCCGTGACTCAACTCGAGGAGGGCCGCGCCGAGGTCGAGAACCAGTACGCCCGCTCGGTTCGACCGGAGGGCAACCGGCCGGCGCAGGCGTTGATCCGCGAGATTTTCGAGGTGGCGGATCGAAAGTGGCGGGGCATCGGTGAGATTCCGCGGAGCGGTCTGCGGCTTCGGGAGCCTTATCGCATGTATGACGCGGAGTCAAAGTTCGGGGTCGCCTCTATCACGCGCGAAGAGGCGACGGAGTGCATCAGCGGATTAATCATGCAGGGGCTAAAAAAGCCGCTGGATTGCCCCGCGTTTGGCACGCGGTGTACTCCGGAAACCCCGCTCGGGGCCACGATGGTTTCTTCGGAGGGAGCCTGCGCGGCGTACTATCGATACCGCCGTGCGGTAAATTCGACCACTTGATGCACAATTCCGAACACGCGCGATCTCGAATCTGCATCGTCCGGATGCTGTTCGCCAGCCATGAACGCGCCTGAACCGTTGCCGGAGTGTCCGCTGCCTTTGCGCCATTATCCCCGGATCGTTCTGGCGCACGGGGGCGGAGGCCGCCTGATGCAGGATCTTATCGAGCACGTGTTTCGACCGGCATTTGCTAATCCCTATCTGGATCAGCGCCACGATGGCGCTGTACTCGAGGCGGCCGCGGGACCCCTCGCATTTACCACCGACTCCTACGTGATTCGGCCACTCTTCTTTCCAGGGGGCGATATCGGGTCTCTCGCAGTCAACGGTACGGTGAATGACCTCGCAATGTGCGGAGCGCGGCCACTGGGACTGAGCGCCGGATTTATCCTCGAGGAAGGCCTGCCGATGGATACGCTTCGCCGCATCGTCGCTTCCATGGCCGCCGCCGCACGACGCGCCGGTATTTCGATCGTGACCGGTGATATAAAAGTCGTCGAGCGCGGTCGTTGCGATGGCGTGTACATCAACACCGCCGGAGTGGGGCGGGTCATCGCCCCTTCGCCGATACGTCCTGCCGAGATTCGGCCAGGCGATGTCGTCCTAATCAACGGCGATGTTGGGCGGCATGGGACGGCGATTATGGCCGCTCGGGAAGGGATTGGGTTTGAGTCGCCCCTGGAGAGCGATTGCGCGCCGGTGCACGCCGAGGCCCTGGCGCTCCTGGAGGCGGGCGTCGCGGTCCGTTGTTTGAGGGATTGCACGCGTGGCGGACTGGCTGCGGCCTTGATCGAGATCGCGCGGGATCGCGGCCTTCGGATCCACATCGACGGCCGGGCGATCCCCGTTCGCGACGAGGTTCGCGGTGCCTGTGAGATGCTCGGCCTCGATCCTCTTTACGTGGCCAACGAAGGGCGCTTTGTCGCGATCGTCGCGCCGGAGGATGCCCCTCGCGCCTTGTCCCTCATGGGCACGGCGGCGTCCATCATCGGCCGGGTCACCGAAGAGCCGCGCGGCGTCCTCACGTTGACCAGCGAAATCGGGGCCACACGGGTCCTCGACCTGCTCACCGGCGAGCAACTGCCCCGTATTTGTTGACTGGGTCGGCTCAGTGGGTTGCCCGATGACTCGCGACCTACGCGACCGTCACGGATTGAATTGAGTGCCGGGCACTGAGTAGTAGAACTTGTTCGTCCAATAGATCGTATTGGTCGTTCGCCGGACGAAAATGATGGCATCGTCCGGCTCGATGACCTTGGTGTTCGGGTTTGGCGGCGAGCTAAATTCATTTGTGGAGTACGCAAAGATCCGCCAGTTCCACTGATTGGTCATCCGGGCTCGGATCTTGGGGTGCTCAACCGAACCCATCCCGCGGTTGCGGAGAATGCGTATTTCATCCGACTGCGTCGGAAGCGGAGTCGCTGAGATACCTGACCCGGCTAGACTCATCTCGTTCAGCGAAAGGCGGTAAGGGTAGTTCCAACTCATGATCCAGTAATAATCATTGGAGGCGCCAGGGGGGCGCCCCGGGATTTGAACGACAATCGAGTTGGTCTTCACGCGGCCCACGAGGGATAGCATCGTGGTTGGCGCGGAGGAGGGGAGCTCGATCATGAAGCCCTGATGGAGCGGCACAGGCATCTCATTGGCGGAAGGTCCCCAATCGTTGGTCCATCGACGCCAGGTGTTGGATATCCCATCGCCATACAGCCCGATAACGTTGGTGGCAAAGTTGTAGGTGCCGCCGATATTGGTCGGTGCGAACCAGTAAATCCGCGTCGCGTTTGCGTAGGTCAGAGAAGCGGGCAAACGGTCGAGTCCGAAAATGTGCGCGACGGTGTTAGTGTCCGGCTCAAAGAAGAGAGAGTGCCAATTTTCACCTGGCACGAGGCGAAGCGTTTTTTTGACGTAGACGGCTGGACTCGAACGTCTCTGCGGGTGCACGCCCGCTTTCCACTTTTGTTGGCCGGCCACCCGATAGAAGCGCATGGTGCGGCCCATGGCCTCAGGCACTGGCCGGAATCGGTTCGTGGCGTTGAATCCACCCACATCCGTCAACACGCTGATCGGCGTAGTTGTCACGCTCCAAATGATGTCCCACTCATTTGATAAACCGTTGGTGAATGAGAGCGCATCTACATAGACCACATCGTAGACCTTGTTGGGTGTTCCCGTGACGGTTAGATGGATAACATTTGTAGGCGAGCCGCTGACAGCGATTCCCTGAACGATTCCGAAGGAAGCGGATTCGGTTCGTCCCGTAATTAACAGTCCCGGACCTTCATTACCGGCCCGATCACGGCCCGAGATCAAGATGCCATAGTCCGTGTCCTCGAGAAGATTCGAAATTATGATGGTGGTTGTGTTATTGGAGGCGAGTTCGGGATAGCCGCTGGTTCGGGTCAGAAGGGTCGTGGAAACGGGGTTACCATTCGTATCATACTGGTATACCCGAATGACGTAGGTATCCCAGGGCGAAAGCGGCTCCTGATCGAGGGTTCTCCACCCTGCAGCCTCATGGGCGTTGCTCGAGGCCGGTGTCCATTCGATCCGCATTTCTGTGGCGTCATCGATCAACGGGTCGCTCACAATGTCCACGTCCTGCACCGCTGGCGGCGGATTCGTATCGATTCGGACGATAAATGAGCGAGGTTCGCTCATCAGCCGGTCTTGCAGGCGATCGATATCTTGGTCGATCGCAGCGATCCAACCCGTGACAATTCCCGAGGCGTTGGACAGAGTGATGCTTAGATTCGTGATACCTGCCCCTATGCCGATCCCGTCATTTGTACCCAAGGGCGGGCTTGATCCAAAACTTGGCGGGACGAGGCGATACTCGGCAATCGGCGACAGGTTGTCGCGCGCCGGCGCCCAGCTCAGGGTTATGTCCGTCTTATTCGTCCAACCTGAATTTTCAGGGTCTTCCAGAGATCCGTCAGCGATCACTTCTATATGGTCCACGGCGAGAGGCGGCGCACCGGTCGGGCCGACGCGGACCAGTCGATAAACTGAGGTTGCAGCGGTGCCGACCGCCCACGCGTATTTTACGTATTGCGTACTGGTGATCTGATTGGTGCCGAGGCTGTCCCATGCGCTGCCCGTCCAGCGTTCGAGCACGAGCATACTCGAATTGGTCCCGCCATCGAGGCGGGCGTCGAGCGCAATTCGTCCAACAGCAGCTCTCGGCGGGAGCTGAACATAAGCGCCCGTAGGTGAGGCGGGGAAGACCAGCTTATTCAATCCCGCCGCAGCGCCACCCGGCGTCAACCCGCAAGTGCCGACCCAAATACCGGTCGCTGAGCCCACAACGATAGTTTGCGTCCAAGTCGATCCGCCGGTGAGGAATGCTGGCCAGCTTTCATTGGTCTCGAATCCGGTGAACAACAGGGTTCGATCGCTGTAGATCCCTTGGAAGAATAGGTCAGCCGTGGTGGGTTCTTCATCGTCATCATCGTGGACGCTAAACGACAGCGGCTGTCCGGAGGCGTCATAGGGTTGGTCAATTATGAGTTGCCCTTTGGAGTTGATTGCTGACAAGCGGACCGTGTGAACGCCGAGAACGACATCGGATGGACTGAGCGGAGGCTGCTGGGCATTTATGGCGGTTAGAACGGTTCCTCCGCCACTGTATGTCAGATTGGTCAGCAAGATGTTTGAAAACAACACGGTTCCTGTGGGGCCTAGAAGATCAACATGGGGAAGGGTGAGCGTATTGGTCATGCCATCCGGATGAAGGAATGTAGCCGTGATGCCATAATTACCCAGGCGCAACTGCTCGTCCGAAACCTGAAAGTCGCCGTCCACATTAAAGTTTGTGATCGAGATCGCGACGGACGCCAACAGTTGCGTGAACGACGGCGCTACCCGGATTTCGTCAAATGTAGTCGCGCCGCTATCCGCCCCGCTCCACGAGCGGACATGAAGCGCCAAAGCATTGATTGATTGAGGAGCGACAGCGGCGGGAACCACGTAGTCAGCATCCCAGGAGACCGGCTCGTTGCCGGGCACCACATTGGAGGGCGTGTAGACGTTGAGCGCAAATTGTCGGTTCGAAAACGTGTATCGGGCGATAAGCGTGTAGAACATATTGGTGTTCACGGAGATTGAGGTCATCGCGCCGTTCGACGAAATATTCTCTTGGATGCCGAAAACATTTGTGTTGGCGGGAACCCCAATGAAAAGTCGGGGCATTAAGTTGGAGATCAGCAGAATGCCGACACGTCGGTTGCCGTTGACCAGGCTTGCTCTCACGGTGAAGCTCACATAGAGAGAGCCGGTCGAAAATGTCTGACCGAATGGACGAATGCGTGTTGCGTCAGCGTTGACGCCGGGCGGTGGCAGATGCAAGGCGTTGCCGCCTCTGGGGAAATAATTGCTGGGCAACTGCACCTGAACCTGGGCCGCGGTATAGGAGCCAGGCCCAACCGGCCAGGCACCGGCCCAACCGATTCCGCCGTCCAGCCCACCCAGCGCAACGCCATTCGTGTAGGAGAAGTTTTCCGCGATGGGCGAAGGATGGTAGGGGGTGTTGGTCCCTGCCAGGACGCCAAAGGAGTAGATCGTGCCCGTAGAACTATGAATTCGATACTGGTTGAACGATCCCGCTCGGACAACGTGTTCCAGAGAGGTTGCTGAGCCTCGATAAATGACCCGCGCGCCCCCTCCTAGAGAATCACCGGGAAAATACGGGGTTCCACTGGTAAGAAGCGGCGGCGGGTTCGTCTCGTTATGCGTGACAATCGTCTCCGCCGACCCGCCCGGATTCCATGACAGCCGCACCATCTGGGGACCATCGGCGACAATCGATATGTTGGATGGCGCCAGCAATCCGGGGAGATATCTTAGATAAATCGCCGTAGCCGTAGCCGTAACGCTGAAGGAGCCGCCGTTTAGAGGCGGAACAAAGGATGAACTGTCGATGGCAAAGTGGTTCGGCGCAAAACCAACAACCGTCGCCGCCGTCGCGATCATCCACGAATATGTCGCGGAATTAACAAAAGCTGTTGGGTTCCCGGCAACACGCAGGGTGACCGGTTGAGAGGGGGTTGCGCCAATCGTCAGCGCAAATCCCGAAATATTCAGAAAGTCCCAGTGCAGTCCGGGAATCGATCCGGTGGCATTCCCGACGTTCACCATCCACGTGCAGGAGGTGTGCAGAGTTGAAGCGCCTAAGGCGCGCAGTTGACCTACGGTGTTGCTCGCCGGACCGATATCCAGCCATCCGTTAAGAGAGAGCGACTGGACCGTTCCCGAGCCAACCAGGATGGCGCCGCCGGACACAGTGACCGGCGCGTTGCTCAGGTGACCCCGAAGATACGTGGTTCCGCCCTCTAAAATCACAGGACCCGCCAGCGGATGAAAATTGCTAAAAATCAGGTCACCGGAACCTGTACACGTGAGGGCGGAAGTCCCCAAAACCGACCCTTGGAATGTGAGCGAGTTCGCCTCAACCCGGACAAGACTTGGCGACTGGATCAGCGTAGTGCCCGTCAGACGCGCTTGTCCGCCGAGGTGCCGCAGCGCCCCAAGGCCGCCTACGCCGGAGCCATTGAGGACATTTCGCTCCGGAATTACAAGGTTGTTGGTGATCTCCAAGGCCGCGCCGGCGATCACCGTGTTAGAGCCCGCGGTGGATCCCAGGGCATTGTTCGCGAAAATGCGAACCACGCCTTGGCTAATCCAACTGTTTCCATTGAACAAGTTGTTTTCAAAAAGATCGAGGCGACCCGGTCCTGTTTTCAGCAGGTGTCCGTTGCCGAGCACCAGATTCGACACTCCCAGAACGCCGTTGCCAGCTATTCGGAAAACAGCGCTCGTCGTCAGCGATACGGGGCCGCGCAACATCGATGTCCCCGTGATATGTCGCGTTTCAATAACGCGTTCGCCGACCTGCCGAACTACGATCGGATTGGTGACGGTCAGACCCGCGTCCTCAATAATGAAATAGGCATTTGAAGCTCCGACATTCGGCCCGATCCGGTACTCACCCCGAATCGTGGCGATCACGCCGGTGAGCCTGACAATGCCACCATCCACATTCAAATGCATGAACCAGTTGGTATGGCCAAGCACCAATTCACCGGGCCCACGCTTATTGAGAGATCCGCTGATGATTGGCGCCTCAAACCAGACACTGCTATTCGTTTCAACCGTGAAAACACGGCCCCCAACGACAATGTCACTTGTTCCCCGAAAACGCAGGATCCCGCCGAGCGAATTGGAAAACCACGTGTTTTGCCCGAACACAACATCGCCGGCGTACGTGACAATCCCCGTAGACTGGTTGACGATCCACCGAATCCCGTTGCCCCCCGACGCGATCTGGAGAGGATTTGAAATCGTAACGTTCGACCCGCCAAAAGCCAATTGCGGCGAATTGAGGGCGAGCGTGATGACGTTGGTGTGATTCGGTCCGGGCGTTACATCAAATCTCAAGGTGCCCCCATTCACCGTGTAGGGGCCCGTGTTCAATGCCGAGCCTGCAACCTGCCAGACCCCGCTCCAAATCGTAATTGATCCCGAGATGGAATTGGTCCCCAGGGTTGCCACCGATCCGGGACCCCACTTCACCACCGATCCCGTCCCGGAAATCGGACCCTGAAGGTTCCACTGCGCGGACGGCGATAACCCTGTGATGGTCAGCGGGCTTGAAAGCACGATACCCCCAAGGCTGATCACTGTACCCGTTTGCGCGAGATTGACGGAGCGGGCCGCCGTTGACCCCGGCTCCGTCACAATTGGATTTGAGATCGTGATCCCCCCGGCAAGGAAGCGCAGCATGGCCGGTGTACCATTCGAGCTGCCCAGGAAAATGGTGTTTGTGTGAGTCGGACCGCCGGAGACTCCATATTCCAGAACGCCGCCCTCCACCCTCGTCTCGCCGGAATAATTCGGCGGCCACTCAAAGCGGGCCCAAGTATTCGAGGCAAGCCGCAAAGTTCCGGCCATAGACCCCGAAACGGGCCCCCGGAAAACCACCCCCGCATTCGTGTTGTTTCCCCAGATTCTTGCGCCATTTCCCCCAAGTTCGATGTTATGGAAAATGATCGATCCCGATAGGGGAAGTAGCTGAAAGTTGGTCGAACCCGACCTCACTGGAAACGCAATCGTTAGATCATTCGTGCTGTAGTTGGCGATCCAAGGCCCATTTGTCCCCAGGGCGTGAAAGGTGTTTTCAAGGATGCCCGTAACGGCGCGTGCAGCCGCGTTGTTCGTAAGCCAAAGCCGAAAGCGGTTGGTGATAGACAGATTGTTTGTGCTCACCATCGCCTTGTGCGAATTGGTGAACATGATGATTTCATAACCGGTCGGCGCCTCCGCCGCGAGGGTGTCAATTCGCACCCAGTTCGAGGGCGTGGACCACCACAAATCACCCGGCGGCGAGTCCGAGCGCCATGAATACCTGATTTGGGCAAAAACGGCGTCAAGGCCGCTAAGCAGGGAAAAAACAAGAGACAACAGGACGCTAGTCCTGGAATAGCCGAAATTCAGTAAAAATAATCCACGGCCAAAATGCTTTAGCCTCGACATACCCACCACTTCGAAAAGTTTCGTACTCCCACATATATATATACAGGCAACAATGTATTGTTGAGTCGGATTTACACAACTTGTCGACTAACAAAGGGTTACACTTGGGTTTTATTTCTGGTAGTAAAGCAATTCGCGAGGATCTTGCAGCGCAAAACAGCTTCTGAGACGATAGCCTTTCTAATGAAAAGCGGGTGCCCTTCCCCAACGAGTCAAACGGTTTCTTTTAGTGCTAAGGAGACGCGATCCATCGCGGCTGGACTGGCCCGGCGGCTGGGGCCGGGGGCGGTCATCGCCCTTCATGGGGAGCTGGGCTCTGGGAAGACCTGCTTCGTACAAGGATTGGCCGAGGGCCTGGGCTGCGCCGCAGCTGTCACCAGCCCAACGTTCACGCTTCTCCACGAGTATCGGGGTGGGCGACTTCCGCTGTACCATGCCGACCTGTACCGCATTCAGTCGCCGGAAGAATTCCTCAAAGCGGGACTGATGGACTACCTGGAGGGCGATGGCGTCATCGCAATCGAATGGGCGGACCGGATTGCCGAACTTCTTCCGGCCGCGACCCTCCATGTCCGGCTCGCCATGGGCGCCAAGCCAGACGAGCGGATCATTGAAATTCGGGGACTTGCCCCATGATATTCGCGGTCGACCTTTCCAGCCGACTTGGCGGTATTGCCCTACTTTCGGAGAGCGGCGAGGTCGTCGCCGTTCAGGAGTGGGAGGACGCTTCCGCTCGGCATCTAGCGTTCTGGCCTGCACTTCGCCGCCTTGTTGCGGAATCGATTCCGGATTGGTCCACGATTCGACTCTTCGCGGCAGGGCGCGGGCCAGGTTCCTATTCCGGCCTTCGCGCCGCGCTAACGGCTGTACGCATGCTCGCGGCACCCGGCGGACAGCCGATTCGTGCCGTCAGTAGCGCCGCCGCGACGGCCCTCGAGTGGTGGGAAAAATCGTCGGGCACTCCAAGCCGGGTCGTCGTCGCGGGGGACGCACGGCGCGGGTGCGTGTGGTACGCGGAGTTTGAGCCAGTTCCCGGTGGCGTTGTTCGCGTCGGTGAGTACCGGGTGATCCCGGCTGCCGAGTTCCGCGATATTGCGAGCCGGGCGACGGTCATCTCGAGTGAACCGGAACGCCTGGCCCAATCAGCCGCGATTCCGTCGGCTTCAATTATCACGGCTTATCCGACCGCCAAATCTGTCGGCCGCCTTGCGCGCAGCGCCGCGCACGAAGAGCCGTGGGAGCCGCTGTATTTGCATCCCCCGGTCTGAACCGGCGGTCCGTTGCCAAGCGGAACCTGGGCCCTCTCGCCGAAAATTCCATTCTATGGAAAAACGGCTTTGAAAAGTTCCATGCGATGGAAAAAATTTTTTTGAGATTTCCATCCCATGGAAATTTTGCGCGATGGAAAATGAGACCTACGAGACCGCCGGAGAGCTGGGCACTAGCCCGGCGCCCGACGGGCAGAATGGCGCCGCTTCCGGATCGGACCCGCGGAGGCTTAGCCGGACGGAGCGGAGATCCCGCTCGGTCGCGGATGCCTTACGGACGCTTGTGCGCGATCTGTTTGCAGACCAGTACGGGGCTCGAGCGCCAGAGGGCGACCTCTCGCTCGTCCTGCGGGTACGGCTGCGTCCGGCAGAGAAATGGGCGCTCTCGTTTGAACCGCCGCTTCCGGAGCAACTGGCGGAGCAGTTGGCAGACGCTCAAGCTGCGCGTCTCGGGTTTGTGAGGGGATCGGTCTACTGCTACCGCTGCGAGCGCACAGACTGCGAGCATGCGCGGCCGCCTACGCCGAGGTCGGTTTTCGCGGGGTACGACGCGGCCGGTCGGCCGACATGGGAGGAGTTGCCCCAAGCCCTGCTGCGGGTTCGACATCCGCGAGTCGATGAACTGTTCGGCCGGCCGCCAGCGGTTTTGGCGGGTATGCAATACGGGCGCGAGGTGCGCGGCGAGCAGTTGACGGCGTTCGGCCGCGCTTCGAAGACCTACGCAGTGCTGGGCCAGGTGGTGGCGGGGTATTTCGAGGCGCCCCGCGCGGCGGGTGCGGCGCAGGAGGCGCCTGAGCGATTGGCGGTCACGTTTCAGGTTGTGGAATCGCGCGGGGCCAAGGGCGAATTTCGACTGCAGCTCAACACCCTGGCCGCCATGCCGGATGGTGTAGGTTTCGATGCGTGGATAGGCGGCAGTGCGCCGATGGCTCTTTTTCGCGCGCAGATGCGGGCGCGCCGCGAGGTGGCGGCGTTGGAAGCCGGCGCTCGAGCCGCCCGCGAACGGGGCGACATGGACGCGGCGCGGAAGATTCTTCAGCGTGTGCCGGGGGTGCTTCATCGATTGGCGGATGCCCTGGAACGCGGAGCTCGCCAGGCGCAGCGGCGCACCCGCCATGCGGAAATTCGTCGAGCCGAGCAGCGGCCAGTGCCCAAGGCGATCGAAGACGCGCTGGCTTCAAAGGACGAAGCCATTTTTTACGACCTGAAGGCGCAAACGTTTGTCGTTGCAGGACCGAAGGGGCGGACACACGCCTTCACCGATGAGGGCCGGCATGTGACCAGTTTCTTCATGCGGCCCGGCGCGGCGGAATTCCGCGTGCGGACGGGCCGCTGGCGCGCGGCCGAGCCGGCGGAAGTGCAAGCCCTTCGGGACCGTTGGGCGACCGGTCCTTCCTAGATTCGGCTAGCCCTTCCCACGTTTGATTTGGAAGATGAACCCATGACCATGAACCTTCGAAACGCCCGCCGGGCCGACGGGCGGAAACCCGGCGAGTTGCGGCCCGTAACGATTGAGCTGAACCCCGCGCCGAATGCTGCTGGATCCGCGCTGATTGCCATGGGCAACACGCGAGTCCTTTGCGCGGTGATGGTGGAGGAAGACGTCCCCGCCTGGATGAAAAAGCAGAAGGTCGAGGGCGGCTGGGTCACCGCGGAATACAGCATGCTGCCGTATTCGACGCCGGAGCGGACCAAGCGCGAGGTGTCCAGCGGAAAAATCAGCGGCCGCACGCAGGAAATCCAGCGCCTGATCGGCCGCTCACTACGCGCCGTGATCGATCTGAATCTGCTCGGCCCGCGGACGCTCTGGTTCGACTGCGATGTGCTGCAGGCGGACGGCGGGACACGGACGGCCTCGATCACGGGGGCTTGGGTTGCCGCGCGCCTAGCGGTGGATCGCCTGTTGCGCGAGGGAAAACTCACGGCCGATCCGCTGCGGGAGGCGGTGGCGGCGGTCAGCGTCGGGATCGTCGGTGGACGGCCTGTTCTTGATTTGAACTATGAAGAGGACGTCGCCTGCGAGGTCGACATGAACATCGTGATGACGTCGCGGGGCCGATGGGTTGAAATCCAGGGGACCGCCGAGGAGGAACCCTTCACGCGAGACCAGTTGGAAGCCTTGCTCGCGGTGGCCAGCCGCGGGTTGCGCCGACTGTTCGCCGCACAGCGTGCCGCTCTACGCAGCGTCAAGCGGTCAGACGGGACGTGAGCTGCATCATCCGGCGGGCGATTCTGCAGCCTACGGAGGCCAGCCGATCCGTCCCGCGCCGACCCGGAAAAATCGGGTCGTCGCCGTGAATGGGGACGAATACTCCAAAAGCCCGCCGTATCCGTTCGAGGGACCCCACACCGCCGACCATCCGCCTGTTTGAAGCTGGTCCGTAGCGAAGACGCGGTACTGCACGCCGGTCTGCCCGAGCCATCGAATTGACCAGACCCCGCCGGTTGCGGAGGTGGCGGAGATTCTAAGAAATGAAGTGGGGTCGAGGGGATTGGTATTCGCGATAAACTCCGACAGATTCGAGGCGCCATCAAGATCGGGGTCGAGGGATGCGTCAGTCGGATCGCGAGGATTCAATCCATAGGCTGTCTCCCAGTCGTCCGCCATTCCGTCGCCGTCGTCATCCGGATCGGCGCCCAGCGGAAGGCCGTCGAGGTCGGTGTCGGTCACCACTTCGAATGCGTCGAGATAAATCGTCGCATTGGCATTGGTGGGCACATCGAGGTTCAGGAAGATGTTCAGCCACGCACTGCTGTCGTGGAGGGACCAGTTGTAAGGAAAGATCAGTGTGTGCCAGGCGCCGTCCGGCGGGCAGGAGGTCGTGGCCAAAGGATTCCAAGAGGATTCGGCGCTCTGGAAGATGAGGCGGACAGACGTCCAATCCGTGCCGGGCATGACCTTGACGCGGAGGTAGATGGCATTGTTCGAGGACCACGGTGTCCACGGGTCGCTCATCGCAGCGAGATCGCACGCGACGGTCACGCCGTACGGCCAAGTGGGCGCTGTGTAGTCGACGCGGAGGCACTTGGACCCTTCATAAGGGCTGTTGGTCGAGAGGCTGACGGCAAAGGGCGGCCCGCCGGTGGCCCATCCGTCAAACGAGTAGTTCCAGCCGTAGACCAGGCCGCGCAGGTCGCTTGCGTGGAGGAAATACCGCTGATTGCCCTGCGCCGCGCGCAAGCGGTTGAGGTATTCGGCGCGCACAGCGGGGTTCGAGGTGACGGTCCAGTTGACATAGCTGTTTTGCGCCTCGGCTTCGATTTTGTACCAGTTGAACCAGTTTATAGCCTTGATGCGGGGGAAGTGGACCGAGATGTCGAGCGCGTTGGTTGTGTCGCCGTGGATGTTATACACCTGATCCAGCCATAGGCGCTTGATCTCGAATTCGTTCGTGGTTTGCCCGGGCGGCCAAGCCGGATTGGGAGGGTTCGGCGCGCCAGGCCGAAAGTAGGCGGCCGTTTCCGCGATGATGAGGGGTTTCCCTCGGCCCTCGGCCCAGTCTGCGTAGAAGTCGGGCAGCCAGGTGAGGTCGCCGCCGTTAGGGCCGTTATAGTTGCCCGTCAGGTTGTGGGCGAATTTTCGCGCTTCGGGCGTGCAATTGTACCACCAGGGATAGACCTGGCCCCAGTGGTAAAGCGTCATGCCGACCCAGTCGACATACTGGTCGCCAGGGTAAAACGGGCTGTACGGGTCGTCATTCAGCACGCCGGGATTGTTCAATACGCCGTCACCGTTGCTGTCGAGAAGGACCCAGTCAGCCAGTGTACCATATCCATTCGTATAGGTCGCACGAGTCATGCCAATGAAGGTGCTGAAGGGGTAACCTGTCGCTTCGTTTGGCGCCCAGATCATGACAGTATTGGTCGCGATCGAACGGATGGTCTGAGCCATCAGGCGGAACTTTTCGCGATAAAGCTGCGGGCGCATGCGCCACGGGTACCAGTCTCCGTTCATTTCATGCGCGAATCGGACCATGATCGGCACACCCTGCGCATTCCACCAGGCGCACCATCCAGCAAATACAGCGCAATTGCTCGCGTTGACCGTCTCGAGTCCGCCCATCGGCTCCAAGGTGATCATGTAAATCCCTTGAGCCTCCCGCACTTGCCCCACGTGGCTGTCGAGGTGGCCATACCCGCTTGCAGAGGGAAAATACGTAAAGTCGACGAAGATCACATGATCCCAGCCGACCATCCCGTTGAACTGTCCCGCATATTGGCTGCCCCAGTCGAGATTCACGCCCGTCAGCACGCCGCGCGCGGGCTCGAGTTTCGCACGAGTTGGACGCGCTCTTGATGTCAGCTCGAAATTATCCATCAGAAGAACGCCGGTCGTTCCCTGACCGGTTGCCGCGGCCACGGCGCGAGCCCACGCGGCATTCGATGGGGCGTTGCCCTCAACTTCATAATAGGTCCATGCATTTGTGACGCCCGTAACGCGGGTAGTATGCGCCGCGATCATGCCCATGCCCGCGTCTAGAAATTCGAGCTTCAGCTCGATCGACGAATACACATAGTTTGTCTCGGCATAGAAATAACCGCTCAGAATGTACCACAGGCCGCCGGTCGCCGGGACGTCTTGATACCAGCCGCTGAAGTTCGTGCCGTACCAGCCGTGCATCGTTGCCAGCCAGCCGTCTGCGTCGTGGGAGCCCCAATTTTCACGGCTCGTTTCTCCCCAGGCTTGCCAATGAAGGGCCGAGGGCGATGCGTTGGTGGTTCCGTCAGGGCCCAATTGGAATCCGGGATTCAGGAGCAAGTTGGACTGGGCGAGCGCGGAGACGTTTAGCGAAAAAGCAGCGAAGAGGTAGACGGCGATCGAATAGAATGGGATTCGATTCATGTAGTGATCATCGCGGAGGTGGGCCGCGGAACGCCATGCGTGAGATTGCCGAATTTTCGTCCTGAATTGCGGATCCGCCGACCCGAAGCCGTGGCGCCCTCAACGAATGCGGCCGTAAAATTGCGGGTCCACAAGACGATCGCGGGGCGGCTGGGATCTGTCGATTCGGGAGAGAGCCCATCTCGCGTCGGCACGGATCTGCGGATCGGGATGGCGGCTCAGCCGCGCGAGGTCCCGCTTCGCCGCGCGATCTCTCCAGATGCCCGCAAGTCGGATCAGTTCACGCAACCGGGCGCCCTCGGCCCGTCGAATTGCTCGGCGCACGGAAGGCTTCGCAGGAGCGCCGATCTCGAGTAATGCGCGGGCCGCGGCGTTTCGCACGAGGATTGAGGAGTCGCCGAGCGCGTCAAGCAGTGCGTCGATGTCCGCGCGAGAACGGAATCGCGCGAGCGCGTTTGCCGCCGCGATTCGGGTACGTTCGGCGTCGGCCGCGAGGAGACCTCTTGCGCGCGCATGTGCCTCTTCGACTCGCCAGAGACCCAGCGTTCTCAGCGCGGCATTTCGCTCCCGCTCGACGTCCAGCATCCGCAGCAGGCGGGGGATGGACTCGTCGTCCCGCGGATAGAGACCGAGTAGGAACGCACAGGCGCGCCGGGTCTGCTCATGGGGGGAATCCAATCCGCTCCGCAGCACCGGGATGCCCTCGGCGGCCGGAACTTGCCGCTCGACAAACTCATGCGCGACCACATGCAGCATCAGATTCTCCATGTGCATCCGGTCTACCATGGCGCGCAATGCGTCGGCGCCGAGTGCATCCAATTCTTTGCGGGCTGCTTCTTTTTCGGCGCGGCGCGCCGGCGTATCGCCATATTGCAGAGCGCGCCGTAACAGCTCGTCGTAATCAGGACCGGCGGGTGAGGGCTCCGCGGCGATCAGCACGAACATGATGCAGGCGACCAGTTTAATCACCGTCCACCCCCGCTGGATCGTCGAGGAGGGCACCATAGAGGGCGCGGATGGCGATCGCGCCGTCCCGTGCTCCGGAGGAGTACTGGTCGTGTCCCGCAAGGTCCAGCAACAGACCGAGACTGCCCGATTCGCGGAATCCTCCGGTGTTCCCAACTCCTTGCGCAGTCTCCGCCTCGCGCGCTCCGTAGACGTCATCGCCCGAGGAATCAATGAGAATTCCAACGGAATTGTTCATGCCGTGGCCCTGCGCGTGGCGGTCGGCCGCATAGGTGTCGCGGCCGGCGCGGTCGAGCAGGAACCCAACCGCAAAGTCGTGGGCCGCTCCTTGCGCCAGGATTCCGCCGAGATAGCGGTCGTCGCCCTCGAGGTCCGCGAGGAGCCCGAGGCTAAGGTGGATTCCGCAACCTTGCCCGTAATGGTGCGTGACATACAGGTCATGCCCGCCGACATCGATGAGCAGACCCGCCGCATAATAGTAACTCGCGCCCTGCCCGAACACATCGGCGAGGTAGACATCGTTCCCAGCGAGATCGACCAGAGCCCCAACACCGCCCCCAGCGAAGGGCCGCGGGCCGATGGCAAACCCTTGGGCGAGGCTTAGGAAACGATGGGGATTTCGTTCGTGGTCAGGTTCCCGGCCTCCGGCGAAATACTCATCCTGTCCGTTTCCGTCGATCAAAAGCCCAAATCCCCGCCATCCGGCGAATCCCTGGCCGTGGTGGCCCACGGCGTAGCGGTCGTTTCCCGAGTTGTCGATCAGAAGCCCGACGCCGGAGAGTGCGGCCCCTTGGGAGAAGGTGGCGGCCTCGTAACGGTCGTGGCCGTCCTGATCCTCGAGGATCCCCGCGCCCCAAATCCCGCAGCCAAGACCTGTATGGGCCAACCGCCAAGTGTCGTCCCCCGCCCGGTCGACCACGACAGCGACACCGAACAGGCCGCCCGCCGCGCCCATCAGATCGCGCGATTCGTAGACGTCATTACCCTCCAGATCGATGAGCACGCTGAGTGGGCTGCCCGCCAGGCCGTTGGCGGCGCCGGCGAGTCCGGTGTATCGCTGACTTCCGCGGGGCGCGATGATCAGCGGAGCGGTTTCGGAGAAGGACGATTCCTGCGTCCCAAGGAGGACGATTCGTCCGAATGCAGGCACGTCGAGGATCAGGGTTTGTTCCGGCCAGTCGGATATGGTTGCCGCGGCCTCGGCGAGTTCACGCGCCGCGCGGTGCGCGATCCGGCCGGCTTCTAGCGCGACGGCATGGCCAAAGCGCAATCCGGTCCGGATGAAGGCCTCGCCGGCGGGTCGCGCATCGAGCTCATCTATGCTCCGGATCTGTGCCTCGATGGCGGCTTCTCCGATTCCGGCCCGCGTGAACGACACCCTGGCTTCGGCATCGTCGCGAAGACGGAATGCCCCGCCAAGCGCGGTCGCCGCAAGCCGTTGTTTTTCATCATCCGAAAGCGGCTGAAGGGCGCGCTCGATGAGCGATTCAGCCCGCCGCGCTTCGCGAATAAACCGACTCAGCGCGGGACGAAACTGGTCAGGGATGCGGGCGAGAACATCGGTGTCCATCTCCGGAGGCGTCTCACTATCGGCGCGTTCAAGTTCCATCAGCGTCCTCGCCAGCTCCCAGAGCGCCTCGGGATCCTTGAGCTGTGCGGTGTCCAGCAGTGTCTGGCCCGCCCGATTCAGCGCCAGCGGGTCATGCAGCGCGCGGCGGATCCAATCGAAGGCGTCGAGCGGCTCGGCCACGTCTTTCTGGAAACCGAGGTCTGCTTCGGATGCGTTGAGCGCGGCCAACGCTCTGTGTAAGGCTAGTGCTTCCGGCTCGCTAAGGTTGATAGCGCGTGCAGTGAGGACGCCCCCTATGACAACGGATGCGGCAAGGACCGTGCGAAGGCCGGGTCGCATCCGGATCACGGAATGACCTGGCGAAGGATGAGACCCGGTTCAACGCGGATCAGGTTCAACTGCATTTTTTCGTAAAGTTCTTTGAGCTCATCGGCCGTCAGTTGGTCTCGCAACATGGGGACTTCGATTGAGGTGTCCCGCTCCAGCAGGATGCGTTTGGTCACCGTCTGATAGCCCGGCCGCGAGATCGCCAGCACATGGTCACCCTGGTACAAATTGAGGCCCTCGATAGGCGTGGCGCCGACGAGCACGCCGTCCACTTCCACCAAAGCGGGATCGGCGCTCGTTCGGACCGACAGGCGCGCCGTCGGCCGGCTTCGAGCGGCTTGGGCGCGTTCCGTGAGCGCACGCTCTATGGCGGGCACCGCTTGATTCAGCGCCTGCTCCATCATCTCGAGTAGATCGTCTTCTCCAAGGAATGTCGCCATGGCCTCGGTCTGCCGGATTTGCCGTCGCACCACACCGTCCTTAGCGGCAATAATCGAGCCATCCCGAGCGTCTAGCGCTTCGAGTCCAACTCGAACGCTGAAAGTGGCCAGCTCTGTCTCATAACCCCCCTGATGGATCAACTGCTTGCCGGGTGAAACGCTCAAGAGTGATCCTCGGATCACCACATCGGCTCGTAGCGATTGAGCGGCCTGCAAAAATGATGGGCGGACCGGTGTGGGCCGGCCTTCATCCATAGGCACGCTCCTCTCGAGCTGCCGCAGAAAATCCCGGCGATCCACTAGGTTGAATTCGGGCCGATTCGCGAAGGCCTTTCCGACGAGAAATGCGCCCTTCTCTGCCAGGGCGTCTCGCGAAACCGAGCCGCCGAGGAGGGAATCGCCGATCTGGCCAGTGCGGTCCTCAAAATCCAGCACCAGGGCCCGAATTGGCGTATCCGATGCAGCGGCCGCCGCCACGGCTGCGATCAAGGCGATCGCGGAAAAGATTCCTTTCATGACTCCATCTCCGATTGAAGGCTTATAACGATAACTTGTCCGCGACAGGTTCGCGAACCTCAAATTCGACGAGGTGACATGTCAATTTATTCACGGCATCACGGAGGCTGACGCCTTGGCATCGCAGAACTACGAGGCCGGTCGGGGTCTATTCATGGTTGCACGAGAAGGCTAATAAATTCATAATACTCTCCACATTCATGACCAGAACAACGATCAAGGACATAGCAAAGGAATGCGGCGTGTCGCTGAGCACGGTGTCGTTGGTGTTGAACAACAACCCCCGGATCAGCCCGGCGACGCGCGAAAAGGTTCTTCAGGCGATCGCCAAGCACAATTATCAGCCGAATGCCTTTGCAAGGAGTCTCGCCTCCCAGTCGAGCGAGGTGTTCAGCGTCGTGGTACCGGACCTGAATCACGTCTTTGCGGACACGTATTTCGGGGAGATCGTCAGCGGCATTTACGACCGCGCCTCCGAGGTTCAATACAAGGTCCTCCTCGATGTGGCCAACCAGCGTTTTGTCGCTTCCGGCGAGCACCTGAACCTTCTGAAATCTCGGCGGGCGGATGCCATGTTGTTCATCGGCTCTTCCGTGCACGATACGTATCTGCTGCAGCTTGTCCGGGAAAACCTCCCGTTCGTGCTTGTCAACCACTACTTTCCTGGCGAGCCGGTCAGCTATATCATGGCCGACTATCGCGAGACCGCCCGTTTGGCTGCGTCGCATCTCCTTTCGTTGGGGCACCGCCGGATCGGCTTCCTGAGTGGGACCAACACCTACACCGCACTGGACCTGCGCGACTCTTTCATCCGCGCTTGCATCGACGGCGGGGTCGCTGCATCCGATATTGTCTGGGCGGATGGCTGGTTCAGCGAGCAGGGCGGTTACGAGGCCACGCGTTGGCTGCTCGAGCGCCACCCCGGCATCACCGCGATCATGGGCGGCAATGATAAAATGGCGATCGGCGCGATGCGTTACCTCCGCGAGCGGAAGCTGCAAATTCCTGATGACATCTCGGTGATGGGCGTGGACGACATGCCCGCCGCGGCGTTCACGAACCCCGGGTTGACGACCATTCACCATGATTTGTTCGCGATTGGCCGTATGGCGGTGGATGCGGCGCTTGGCTTGTTCCATAAAACCTCACCTGCGCCCATTCAGCAGGTGGTATCGGTGCGGTTGGTCCTGCGCGAATCCACCGGTCCGGCGCCCGTCCGCGCGTGAGCCGGTCCGGCGAGATTCGGCGTCTGATCATCGACGGCTACAGTCTCCTTTTTCGCGAATCTTCGGCGACTCGCCAAAGGGGTCAAAGCCTGTCGCATGCTCGAGAGCGGCTCATTCGCCGGATCGATCGGGTGGCGGCCGCGCTCGCCCAGGAAGTGGTGATCGTGTTTGATGGCCAGGTGGCGAACCGCGAGGAGATCGCAGCGGGTCGGCTCTCGCTCATTTTCGCGCCGGCTGGCAGAACGGCGGACGCCGTTATCGAGCAGATGGTCCACGCGGATCCGGACCCTACCTCGGTGTGCGTTGTGAGTTCGGACCGTCTCGAGCTCGTCACCGTCTCAGCAGCTAATGCCATGGCGATGTCGTGCACAACATTCTTGGAATGGCTGGAGCGAGTCGAGTCCGGTATCAACCAGGCGCATACAGCCAGACGGCCGCCTCCGCGCTTTACGATCGGCGACGTGTTCCCCAGCGCATAATCCGCTCGGTTCGCCGTCGTTTTGCTATTGGCGGGGCTCCTCGGCAAGACGCGCATTTCCATGGTCTGGAAAAATTGTTCTAAAAATTTCCATCGTCTGTAAAATGCGCGGCCGTTACATTTCCCGCTCTGAATCGACGCCCGATACGGAGACCACCTGTGGCTGCTCGAAAAACCGCTAAACCGAAATATCGCCGCGTGATGCTCAAGCTCAGCGGGGAAGCCTTCCAAAATGCCGAGACGGGGGAGAGCCTGGACCCCTCGGTGCTGCAGTCGATAGCGGAGCAGATCAAGCGCGTGCGCGCGCTCGGCGTTCAGGTCGCGGTTGTGGTCGGTGGCGGCAATATTTTCCGGGGCATCACGGCGGAAAAGTGCGGGGTGGACCGGACGACCGGCGACTACATGGGCATGCTGGCCACGGTGATCAATTCCCTCGCGTTGCAATCCACGCTGGAGTCGATGGGCGTCCACACGCGGGTGTTGACCGCGATCAACATGCCCGCCGTCGCAGAGCCGATGATCCGGCGCCGCGCGATCCGGCATCTCGAAAAGAACCGCGTGGTGATCTTTGCGGCGGGGACGGGGAACCCGTATTTCTCCACCGACAGCGCCGCGGCTCTCCGCGCGAGCGAAATTGGCGCGGACGTCCTGCTCAAGGCGACGAAGGTCGACGGAATCTACACGGCCGATCCGTTGAAGGACCCGACGGCGCGGCGTTTCCAGCGGATCACCTACCTTGAGGCCCTAACGCGTCAGCTCAAGGTGATGGACGCAGCTGCGTTCTCGTTATGCCAGGAAAACAAAATCCCCATTTTGGTCTTCAACTTTTTCAAGAAAGGCGAAATCTTGCGTGCGGTCACCGGACGCCCGGTGGGCACGCTGGTCACGGAGTGAACCGCGATGGAATCGTTGGATGACATTCTGCTGGATGCCGAAGAGAAGATGGAGAAATCATTCGCCCATCTCCAACAAGAGCTGCACGGGATTCGAACGGGCAAGGCTTCGCCTGCGCTGGTGGAGAACATCGGCGTCGAATACTATGGCGCTGTAACCCGCCTCCGCGAGATCGCGGGCATCTCTACGCCCGAACCGAGGCTAATTGTGATCAATCCGTATGACCCCTCAGCGCGAGAGGCCATCTGCCGCGCGATCCTTGCGGCGAATATCGGCATCACGCCGGTGGACGACGGGCGTGTGATCCGGATCCCGATCCCCGAATTGAGTGAGGAGCGGAGAAAGGAACTGGTCAAGGTGGCCAAACGCGTTGCCGAGGAGGCGCGGGTGGCGGTGCGTAACATCCGCCGCGACGCGAATGACATGATCAAGGCGCTGCAGAAGAACTCCAAGATTACCGAGGACGAGCGCGACCAGGGCATCGAGGAGATCCAGAAACTGACCGATTCGTTCATCAAAAAAATTGATGACCTTGTGGCTGCGAAGGAAAAGGACATCATGGCGGTGTAACGGGACCGCCTTCCCCTCAAGGACACGACATGATCAGGATCCCACGTCTGGCGCGATTCGGGTCGGTGCTCGCCGCGGCTCTTGCCGTTGGGTGCAGCGAGAGCGAGGTTGAGGCCGAACCGAAGGAGACAACTCAGGCGGGGCTAAACGCGGCTTCCCTTCCCGGTCTCGACGGCACGTTTGTCGGTGCTCGGCTGTATGAGGGCGGCGCGGCATCCGTGCAGTTCGATTTCGAACAGCGCGACGGCGCGCTTCGCGGCTCGCTCGCCGACAGCGCCTTCGGCAGGGCGCCGATCACGGGTACGGTTCACTCCAATCGGGTCGAATTTGCCTCGATCCATGACGAGGGGAATTTGATTGTCGAGTGGTGGGGCCAGCCGGATGCCGAACGGACGCGGCTGGACGGAACGTGGCGAGTCGTGGTCGGCCCGCCGGCGGACGGGCGCTGGACCGCCTCCCGCTGACGGCGCGAGACGCGGGCGTATGGCGGGCTCAAGGGAGGGAGAGCGATGCCGATCCACAATGCGGACATAGCGGCGGCTTTTGACGAGATTGCGGATCTGCTGGAAATCAAGGGGGAAAATCCCTTCCGCGTCCGAGCGTATCGCAACGCGGCTCGCGTGCTGGCCGAATATCCGGAGCCGCTGCGCGAAAAGGTCGACCGCGGCGACGACCTGACGCAGATTCCGGGCATCGGCAAGGACCTGGCGCTCAAAATCGGGCAGCTCGTGATCACCGGCCGGATCGCGCAGCTTGAAGAGCTGCGCGCCGAGTTTCCGGCGGGCCTTTTGGACATGTTGCGATTGCCGGGGCTCGGCCCCAAACGCGTGAAGACGTTGTTCAACGAGCTGAACATCCGGGACCTCGACCAGTTGGCCGCCGCGGCGCGAGAGGGAAAAATCCGCCAATTGAAGGGATTCGGCGAGAAAATCGAGTCGGGCATTCTGCACGCAATCCAGACCCGGCAGCGGGAGGGGCGCCGTTTCCAGCGCGCCGCCATGTCGCCTCACGCGGAGGCGCTCTGCCGGCACCTACGGGCCGTCCCCGGCGTCCAGCGGGTTGAGCCCGCCGGAAGCTATCGGCGCGCACGGGAGACGATCGGGGATCTCGATATACTCGTGGAGGCTTCCGATTCAGCCGCGGTGATGGATGCGTTTGTCAAATATGATGAAGTCGCGGATGTGCTGGCGCACGGTGAAACCAAGTCGAGCGCGCGGCTCAGGGCTGGTCTGCAGGTGGATGTTCGCGTTGTTCCGGCGGAAAGTTTCGGGGCTGCGCTGCAGTATTTCACGGGCAGCAAGGAACATAACATTGCGATCCGGAAGATCGCGCAGGCGAAGGGGTTAAAGGTCAACGAATACGGCGTCATGCGGGGAGAAGAGCGGATCGCGGGTCGGACAGAAGAGGAGGTGTATGGTGCGCTGGGACTCGCCGTTCCGCCGCCGGAAATTCGCGAGGACCGCGGAGAAATCGAGCTCGCCGCCCGTGGCGCGCTACCACGGCTCGTGGAGCTGGCCGACATCCGAGGCGATCTGCACAACCACACCGATTGGTCCGACGGCGCCAACACCTTGGAGGAGATGGCCGAGGCGGCGCGCGCGCGGGGATACGAGTACCTCGCGATCTGCGACCACTCGAAACGGCTCACGGTCGCCCACGGGTTGGATGAAAAACGGCTGCTGCGTCAGATCGAGGAGATCGACCGGCTGAACACTCGCCTCAAGGGCATCCGCCTGCTGAAGGGCATCGAGTGCGATATCCTCGAAGATGGTTCGCTTGACCTCGACGATAGCGTGTTGAAGGAGCTCGATCTCGTGGTCGTCTCTGTCCATTCCAAATTCAATCTTTCCCGCGAGCAGCAAACGGAGAGAGTTCTTCGGGCGCTCGACAACCGTTATGCCACGATTCTCGCGCATCCGACCGGCCGGCTGATCCAGCAGCGAGAGCCGTTTGAAATCGACCTGGCGCGCGTAATCGAACACGCGCGGGCGCGGGGCCGCGTGTTGGAACTCAACGCAAACCCCATGCGGCTCGACCTGAACGATGTCCATTGTCGGCTCGCGAAGGAAGCCGGCGTCAAAATTGCGATCAATGTCGATGGCCATCAGACCGCGGAGCTGGCCAATATGGCATACGGGATCGGTCAGGCGCGCCGAGGTTGGCTCGAACCCGGCGACGTCCTCAACACGCTTCCGCTGCCGGAGTTGCTGGCGTATCTTCGCCGCATCCGCGAATGAGGGATGGAACCGTGCTAAAGGCCGTTGTATTTGATTTCGACGGCATTATCGTCGACACCGAGGCGCTCCATTTCGAGGCACTCAACCGTGTTCTCGAGCCCATGGGGCTCGGCTTTTCCTGGGACGTCTATGTGCGCGATTTCATCGGTAATGACGACCGGGGCGTCTTTGAAGCCGTTCTTAGACAGGCCGGCCACCCGATCACAGAGGAGGAGGTCCGCCGGCTGGTCTCTCGCAAGGCGGCGACGTTTCACCACATGGTGAGTTCAGAGCCGCCCCGTCCGTTCCCCGATACGCTCGCGCTCATTCGCCGCCTGCGCGGTCGACTTCCGCTTGCGCTTTGTACGGGCGCGCTTCGATCGGACCTTGAGCCGATTTTCGGGCAGCTTGACCTTCATGACGCGTTCGACGCCGTGGTGACCGCGGACGATGTGTCCGCGTCAAAACCCGACCCCGCTTGTTACCGATTGGCCGTCCGCCGGCTCTCCGAAGCGCGAAACATCGAACTCGAGCCGCCGGATTGCCTGGCTATCGAGGACACTCCGACCGGAATTGCCGCGGCAAAGGCCGCACGACTTCGGGTACTCGCCGTTACCAATACGCACGAAGCCAAGGAACTCGGCGCGGCGGATGCCATCCTCAACACTCTCGATGGTCTGGACATCGAGGACCTCCATCGCGTGGCGGGTCGGGCGGCGGGGTAGCCCGGGGCGTTGCTTCAGGTGGAACGGGTTGATCAATCCGACTCTCGCTGCACCAGCGCTCTTGTTCCCCGACCCGATCGCGTTGTGCGACATGCCGTAATCCTCGGCGCAGGGGAGAGCGGGCTTGGTGCGGCGTTGTTGCTGCGCAAGGAAAGGGCGCGCGTGACCGTGTGGGACCGTGCTCCGTCCGATTCCGCGCTGGCGGCCCTCCATGCGATCGGCGTCAGCGCCGTGCCAACAGGTGATCGGCCGCCGTGGCCGAGCGACGCGGATCTATGCGTCATCAGTCCCGGCATTCCGCTATCTCACCCGTGGGTTCGCCAAGCGCTGGAGCACGGCATCCCCATCGTTCCGGAATTCGAGTTGGGTTGGAGTCGGTTTTCCGGAAAGACTCTCGCAATCACTGGAACTAATGGAAAGAGTACGATGGTCAAGTGGGCGGCCGAGTCGTTGCAGGCCGCTGGGCTTCGAGCCGCGCCCTGCGGGAATTACGGACCATCCGTATGTCGAGTGGTGGCGGAGAAAAAGGATCTGGACTGGTTGGTTATCGAGGCCAGCTCCTTTCAGCTTGAGGCGTCCGTGCGATTCCGCGCGGATATCGGGATCCTGCTCAATATAGCGCCGAATCACCTCGATCGGCATGGAACGATGGATGCCTACATCTCCGCGAAATCGCGCCTCTTTGCCAACGTCGGGTCCGACGACTGGTGCCTGAGCCCGCCCTCCTGGCTTGATCGCATGCGAGCCGCCGCTGGCGGCCGGGGGCGCTGGCTGACCTTCGGCGTGAGTCCGGAATGCGATGCGGAATGGCGGCCGGGATCCATTGTGCTTCGGCACGGCGAATGTTTGCGGATTCAGGGCACGTATTTCGACAATCCCGTTTTGGGACCGCATGCCGCCGCGGTCGCGGCCTCGTTTGTAGCCGCAGGGTTGCCAATCGGGGCGCTCGAAACCTCGGCGCGCGAATTTGAGCCGCTTCCGCATCGAATGCAGAAGGTCGCCGAATCGCGCGGAGTGACCTTCATAGACGATTCCAAGTCGACCACGCTATCCGCCATGTCCGCCGCGCTGCAGATGGCGCCCGGCCCCGTTCGGTTGATCGCTGGCGGCCTGTTAAAGCAATCTGATCTCGATAGTGTGAAACAAATGCTCGCTTGCCGCGCGCGTACTGTCTATCTTATCGGAGCATCAACGCACGCAATGAAGTCAGCCTGGTCAGACGTGGTTCCTTGCCGAGTCTGCGGTTCGCTGGAAGACGCGATTCGCGCGGCTTGGAGCGAGGCGGAGCGAGGAGATGTCATTTTGTTGTCGCCAGGTTGCGCGAGCTTTGATCAATTCGCGAATTACATCGAACGAGGAGTCATCTTTCGGCGGATCGCTGAGTCGATCGCCAGGAGCAGCGCATGAAGAAAACATCTGAATTCGAAAATGGGATCGTCTCGTCGGAGAATCGGTCCGGTCGGAGCCGAGGCCGGGTGGTCGCGGCGATCGCTGGCGCGCACGTGCTCGCCATAGCGGGATTTCTTTCACTCCAAGGTTGTCAGACGAGGCCGCCCTCGTCGGTGGAGCCGCCGCCGGCTCCGATCATGCCTCCCCGAGCGGATGTCGTCGCCCCTCCAACAGTTGTACCCAAACCGACTTTTCAGCCGCCCGAAGTTGTCGAACCCGCCCCGCCATCGCTCGAGGCCGCGGCGCTTCAAACCCACACGGTCGCGCCCGGTGAATCCCTCTCCCGCATCGCGCGGCGCTATGGGGTGACCGTCCGCGAGATCCAGGATCTCAACAACATTCAGGATCCCAACAAAATCCGGGTCGGCCAAAAATTAAAGCTGCCGCCCTACGCCACGCCGGCGCCTGCGGCATCACCGGCACCGACACCTAAGAAAGAACAGAAAACGACTGCGGTCGCTGCCGGCGGTGAATATGTCGTGAAGTCCGGGGACAGCCTGTCGGTCATCGCCGCGCGGCACGGAACCACGGTTCGCGCCCTCAAAGAAGTCAATAATTTGAAGTCTGACCTGATTCGGGTCGGTCAGAAATTGAAGATCCCGGCTGGAGCTCAGAAGCCTGCGGCGACGCAGCGTCCAGCTCCGTCCCCCGCGGCACCACGAGCGGCGCCATCGACTGCTCCGGCCGATCCCGCAGCCCCCGCTGCACCAGCGCCAGCTCCCGTGCCGGCGGCCGCCCCCGCGCCCATGCAAACTCCGGCTGCGCCAGCGCCCCAGCCGCCCCCAGCTCCGGCGGGTGCACAGCTCGAGCCGGCTCAGATCCCGTTTGAATACACGGTCCGGCCCAATGAAACGCTGGATGACATCGCCCGCAATTTTGCCGTTTTGCGGTCCGAGATCCTGGCGCTGAACGGCCTTCCAGAAGGCGCGGAAGTTCGACCCGGTCAGAAGATCAAGATTCCGCTAGCATCTCCCTGACCGGAGCAATGGGTCATGAAATAGCCGGGCTGCCGCGCGCGCCGGCGAATGGCTTGTTAGCCGCCGGGCCGCACCCGGACATGTGGAGAACGACGACCATACTCGTCGCGTCGGTGCTGGCGCTCACCGCGATCGGGCTGGTGATGCTTGCGAGCACGAGTTCCGTTCATGGCTTGGCGCGTTTTGACGACCCTCATTATTTCGTCAGGCGTCAGGCAGTCGCGCTGTTGATCGGCGTGGTTGCCGCGCTCGTGGCATCGCGCGTTTCGGCGGCCGCCTGGAAGCAAATGGCCCTGCCCGCGGCTATCGCGGCATTCGTCTTGTTGGTGCTGGTGCTGGTCCCAGGCATCGGAATATCCGTCAAGGGGAGTCGCCGCTGGCTTTCCCTTGGCTTTACCACGATTCAGCCTTCTGAATTGGCCAAAATTTCGCTGGTGATGCTGCTGGCCTGGTGGATGAGCCGGGTGAGGAGACGTGCGGGGGAGTGGGTGCCGGGGCTCGCCATACCGTGTTTCCTCATGGGGGCCTTGATCCTTCCCGTCCTGGCCGAGCCAGATTTCGGCACGTCGATCCTGATGGGGCTGGTTGGGTTTGCCGTTCTCTGGGCGGGTGGAACCCGATTCCGGCATCTGTTGCTTGCCGGTGCGGCGGCTGCCGGCGCGCTCACGGTCCTGATCATGCAAAATGAGGTCCGCTATCGCCGGATCATCGCCTTCCGGGATCCCGAGGCGTATGCGGAGCGCGAGGCGTTCCAGTTGCTCAACGCGATCTATGCGTTTGTGATGGGCGGGGGCGGTGGCGTGGGTCTTGGGAACAGCCTCCAGAAGCGGTATTACCTGCCCGAGGCGCACAACGATTTCATCTTCGCGATCATCGGGGAGGAGCTCGGTCTGGCGGCTTCGCTCGGTGTCGTTGCGCTCTTCGCCGTATTCTTCTTCACTGGCCTGCGGATTGCTGCGCGGGCGCCAGATCTCTTTAGCCGTCTGTTCGCGCTGGGATTGACGTGCATGATCGCCTTCCAGGCCGCTATCAACATCGGCGTGGTGACGGGCAGTTTGCCCACCAAGGGCATCCCATTGCCCTTCATCAGCTACGGCGGGACCAGTCTAGTCGTATCGCTGACGATGGTAGGCATGCTGGTAAGCGTCGCCCGCCATGCGGGGGACGCCGATCCCACGTTGACGGCCGTCAAGGATCGCGTCCGACGCCTTTAGACAACTTTAGCCTTTTCGGGCGCTCGCCAGTGGAGAATGGCGGTGTTCGAGATACCAGTCGATGGTTCGGCGCAGTCCCTCGTCGAACGGCACTTCGGCGCGGAATCCAAACAGTTCCCAGGCCCGTGTCGTATCGAGGCAGCGCCGAGGCTGGCCGTCGGGCTTGCTCGTATCCCAGACCAGCTCCCCCTCAAATCCGCACATTCGCGCGATTTTCTCCGAGAGCTCGCGGATACTGATTTCCATCCCGCTGCCAATATTGACGGGCTCAGGTCCGTCGTACCGCTCCGTCGCCAGTGCAATCGCTCGAGCGCAATCCTCAACATAAAGAAATTCCCGCGTGGCTCGCCCGGTGCCCCAGCAAGTCATCGTCCGAGCGGCGGTTTCGCGCGCTTCAATTGCCTTTCGAATGAGCGCCGGGATGACGTGGGAGCTTTCCGGGTCAAAATTGTCTCGCGGACCGTACAGGTTGACCGGCAGCAGGAAGATCGAATTGAAGCCGTACTCCTGACGGTACGCCTGCCCTTGGACGAGCATCATCTTCTTCGCAAGGCCGTAGGGCGCATTCGTCTCTTCCGGATAGCCGTTCCAGAGGTCCGTTTCCTTGAAGGGCACGGGCGTAAACTTGGGGTACGCGCAAATGGTGCCGATGTTGGTCATTTTTTCGACACCCGCCAGTCGCGACTCTTCGATGAGATGAATGCCCATTGCCGCATTGTCGTAGAAGAATTTGCCCGGGTGGGCGCGATTGGCGCCGATTCCGCCGACCACCGCCGCCAGATGGATTACGATGTGCGGTCGGATGTCGCGTAAACAGGCCCGCACCGCTTCTGGCTTCCGAAGGTCATAATCCCGGCTGCGGGGCGCGGCGATGTCGGTGGCGCCGCGGGCGCGGATCGCCTCAATCACGTGATGGCCGAGAAAGCCGGACCCTCCGGTCACCAACACACGCTTGTTGCTCCAAAAGTTCTTTGTCATGCCGTGCGGACTTTCCGCTTGATCCGTTTGTTGTCATCCTAAACCGTGTCGCCGCGGTTTACAGCATATTTTCCGGATGAAGATCAGCGTCATCACCCCGAATTTCAACGGCGCGCGTCACCTTGAGGAATGTCTTCGCAGTGTACACGCCCAGCGCCAGAGCGGCGTTCAGGTCGAGCACATCGTCGTGGACGGAGGCAGTACCGATGGTTCGCTTGCTGTGATCGAGAAATACAAGGACGGCATCGACCACCTGATCGTCGAGCCAGACAAGGGCCCAGCGGACGCGATCAACAAAGGTTTTCGAGCAGCTAGTGGGGATTGGGTCGCCTGGCTGAACGCCGATGACGCGTATTCTCCAGGGGCTCTTGTCCGCGTAGCGGAGGCCGCGCGAAAACATCACGATGCCGCTTTTTTGTTCGGTCGTTGCCGAATCGTGGACGAGCAGGGCGCGGAAATCCGCCGGGGCATCACCCGGTTTAAGGAGCTGTTTTTTCCGATTTCGAGTCGCTTTGTGTTCCAGTGCATCAACTATATTTCCCAGCCCGCGTCCTTCTTTCGCCGATCCGCCGTCGAGGCGGCTGGCCCGCTCCGGTTGGACCTCAAAGCGGCATTCGATTACGAGTTCCTCCTTCGCCTTTGGCGTGTGGGCGCTGCAGCGCGGATCCCGGGGCCGCCGCTGGCAGATTTCCGCTGGCATGCGGCTTCGATAAGCGGTCAGCATTTCGTCCGCCAGTTTCGCGAGGAATTCGAAGCCGCTCGCGCGGATGCGGGACGTTTCGCGCCTCAAACCGCGATCCACTGGTTTGTGCGGTGGGGGATCGTGGGCTGCTATACCTGCATGGCCGCCGCGCGGCGATGGGCGGGCGGAGAATGAAGGTTGCAGTCAATACGCTCTTCCTCATTCCCGGCGAAGTGGGAGGATCGGAGACCTACCTCGTTGAAACGCTCCGCGCCCTTACGGCGGCTGACCCTGCGGTTCAGTTGATCCTCATAACAAATGAGGAAAACGACACGTTTTTACGGCAGCATTTCGGAGGCGCAGCAAGCTTTTCCTTTTTGAGATTACCCCTGCGCGCCTCCAACCGCCACGCCCGCATCGTGGCGGAGCAGACTCTCCTTCCCGCCAAGCTGAGAGCCGTCCGACCGGATCTGCTGTGGTCCCCCGGTTATACGATGCCCCTGTGGGCGCCGTGTCCGCAGGTCGTGTCCATTCTGGACATGCAGTATCGCAGCCACCCCGAGGACCTATCGACCCTTGCCCGTTGGACTACTCACGTGCTGGTTACCTTGGCCGCGACGCGGGCCGACCGCATTTTGGCCATCTCCAATTTTTCGGCGGATGAAATCAAGCGGTACACCCGAGCGCCAGCGGAACGGATTTCCGTGACGCCTCTTGGCGTAGACCGAATTTTTTTCGAGCCGTCGGGAGCCGCGGAAGTGCAGGCGGTGCAGAGCCGATATCTGCCGGCCAACGTGCCGTTTTTATTTACTGTCGGCCACAGCCACCCGCACAAAAACCTCGATTTTCTTGTCCGCGCGTTCAGCCGCATCGCCGGGTCAGTCCCGCATCACCTCCTGATTGTGGGCCGGGAACGACGCGGCGAGGCGGCTTTGCAGCGCGCCATGGCCGTGGCGCCAGCAGGACGTGTGCACCGAGTCCGCGCCGTCGCGCGCGGCGAGCTCGTGGCGCTTTACCAGGCTTGCGCCGCTTTCGTGTTTCCCTCCCTATACGAGGGGTTCGGACTGCCGTTGCTGGAGGCGATGGCCGCAGGGGCGCCGTGCCTTGCGACCGGTCAAGGTTCTACGAGAGAGGTCGGGGGGGGCGCCGCGCGCTACGCCGACGGGCGCGATGAATCGAGGTGGGCGGAGGCCATGATGGAACTTGTGAGCCTATCGACGACCGATCGGGAGCGGATTCGGGAATCGGCGCGCCGCCGAGCGGGCGAGTTCACCTGGGACCGGACCGCCCGAACGACGCTGGAGGCGTTTCGGGCCGCGGCTCGAAGGGGATCGCCCTCAAAAAACTCGCTTTCCTGAATGCGAACGGAAAAACTGCGCGCATATGTCGAAGCGAGCCGCCCCCAGAAAAGAAACCCATGAGTCGCCCCCCGAGCTGGGCCAGGCGCTCAGCCTCATCCGGGAGCGCCCGGACCTCGTGTCCCGAGTGGTCGCCTGGCTGCTGCTTGTCGTCTACGCATGGAACGTGTGGGTCACTACGTGGGCGCATGAGCCTTGGCGCGATGAAGCCCAAGCGTGGCTATATGCTCGGGATGCGGGCTTGGCAGAACTCTTCTACGACCTGCGGTTCGAGGCTCATCCTGCACTGTGGTATTTGATGTTACTGCCATTCGCCAAGGCGGGGTTTTCGTTCGACGCTATGCGACTTCTCCACTATGGGGTCGTCCTCGGCGTGATGGCCCTCTTTTTATTTCGAGCGCCGCTGCCGATGTGGCTAAAGGCCGCCAGCGCGTTTTCTTTCTATTTTTTCTGGCAGTACGCGATGGAAATGCGCGTCTATGCGATCGGCTTCCTGCTCATGTTTGCCGTCGCGTGGCTTTATGAACGCCGATTCGACCATCCCTTTCGCTATGCAGTCCTTGTTTTCCTGCTCAGCAACACGAATGTCCACATGGTGCTTGTCGGCGCTGCGCTCGTAGGCGCCTATGCGCTGGAATTACTGCTGGCTCGCACGGCGGAGCCGCGGAAGTGGGCAGCCGTTGGAGTCATGGCATTGGGGGTTCTGCTCTGTCTCGTGCAAGTGGGACTGATCGGCGGCGGAACAACGCACCGTTACGTCTATAATTTCAATGAGGTCCACAAGTATGTCGTGGGCGCGTTTTTTGCGATGCTCAGTCCGGGTGATTTCCTGATTCCGGCCGGTTGGCTTTTTCTGGCCTTGACTCTCTTACCGTTTGCGAGCAGGCCGATTTCGCTTTTGATTGTCACCTCGATCTTGGTCGCCAACTTTGTGATTGCCCTCTACAAGGGTTCAGGTTTGCGCCACTACGGTGTGGTGCCGCTGACGCTCATGTGGGGATACTGGATTGCGCGCTCAGAACCTGACCGCTGGGCGTTGCCGTTTCCGAAAGGATGGTCCGAATACGGAGATCGCCTCCGGATTGCTTGCCTCGTGCTGGGCATCTCCGCCGTCATCTGTTTGCCGGTTGCCTTCCAACTGCATGATCTCGACCGGCGCCTCGATTTCTCCGGAACCGCCCGAATGGCGGATTACTTGAAGCGCAACGGGTTGCTCGACAAGCCCATCGCCGTTCACCGCTACTGGCATCTGAGCAGCCTTCCCCTTTATCTGCCGGGAGCGACCTTTTGGAATGTCGCGCTCGACCGCCGCGTGACCTTTGTCCGCCAGGATCACGCCACAGTCGAGGCCCACCAAATGCCCTACGACAGGGCGATCCTCCGGGCTATGCAGGCCGTCCCCCCTCCTCAGCCCCTTTACTTGCTACTGGATGCTCCCCTCGATCTTTCCAAAGCTGGATTCGAGATGGTGTACAAGGTCGACCAAACCGTCTTCGGCAGCGATGAGCGCTGCTATCTCTACCGACGCCGCTGAAACCGGGCCTGCCGCAGATGCGTCCGCTGATCACCGTCCTCTGTGTGCTTTTTGTTCTGGGGATCCGCATTCCGGCGATCCTCGCGCGGAGCGATGGATTCGCCGTTTTCTGGCACGAGAAGGAGAAATATGTGCCGCTGCGTGAGCTATCGCGCGCCTACGACATGAGCCTCTCTGGCCCCGACGATCAGCGCCTGATCCTTCAAAATCGCACGCGGAAGATCGTGTTCAAAGTGGACAGCCGCGAAGCCACCGTCGACGGCGTTACGGTCTGGATGCACGCACCGTTGGAGCGGATTCGCGACCGATGGTCCATTCGCGAGGTCGATGCGCGCACGGTGATTGATCCCCTGATCCGGCCGGAGCGGCATCTCCGCGGGATCGGCCACCGGATCGTGGTTCTGGACCCCGGACACGGCGGCCACGATACCGGTGCCAAAGGGCGCCGCGGGGTGGAAGAAAAACGTGTCGTGCTTGATCTCGCGCGCCGCATTCGCGCCCATCTGGTCAATGCTGGCGTGCGCGTGTATCTCACCCGCGAGAACGATCGATTTGTCGAACTAGACGAGCGCACCCGAAAGGCCGCGCGCTGGCGGGCCGACCTATTTGTGAGCATTCACCTAAACTCCGCCGCCAACACCTCGGCGGCGGGAATCGAGACCTACGTGCTCGCCGCCGCGGGATACGAATCAACCGCCGGCGGCCTGTCCAACCTCACGCAGCCCGGGAATCGCTACGAAGCGGCCAACGGAATCGCTGCCTACCTCATCCAGCGTTCGATGCTGCAGCGGCTCCGGGCGCCAGATCGCGGGGTGCGGCGCTCTCGCTTCCTTGTCCTGCGAAATGCGCCGTGCCCCGCGCTGCTGATCGAATGCGCATTCGTGTCCAATCCACAGGAGGAAGCCCTTCTGCTCAAGGAGTCGTATCGCGCCACCCTTGCCGAAAGCATCGCACGCGGCATTTTGGCGTATCTCCATCTGGTACGCCGCTCTCAAGGAGAGGGCCCATGAGACGTAGACCCGCTGGGGAGAGGAGCCGCCCCCTCCACTTCAAGTACTACATGTTTGACTGGGACGACAACATCCTGCACATGCCCACCCGCATTCATCTCGAAAAAAAGACGCCGCGCGGCTGGATCCCTTGGGATGTTTCGACCGCCGAATTCGCCCGCATCCGCCGAACCATGAAAAACTGCCGGCCGCTCGGCAACGACTGGGACCGCGCCTTCTCGGATTTTTACGACATCGGCTCCCGGGGCGCGGAAGCGTTCCTTGACGACACGCGCAAGGCGCTCCAGCCCATTATCGAGGGCCGCGCAAAAGGCGCCCCGAGCTTCCGGAAATTTCGGAATGCTCTCGTTGAAGGCCGCCTCTTTGCGATCATCACCGCCCGCTCACACAGCGCCGCGTCGATCCGGCAGGGCGTCGAGTATTTCATCGAGCATGTGCTGACGCCGAAGGAAAAGAAAAAAATGATCGATAATCTCCGCGGATACATCGCCTATTTCGATGGAGATCCGTACGGACTGTCCGACAGCGAGGTTCTCAAGCAATATCTCGACCTCTGTCGCTATCGCGGGGTCACCTCCCCCGAATTCCAAGAATTGATGGGCCACCGCCTCAGCGGCGCCGAGAGCCCGGAAAAGGCGAAACAGGCCGCCATCCGCGAGTTTGTTGAGCACGCCATGAGCCTGCTCCGCGGCCGGCGCCGCGCGGAAAGGGTCAGCATCGGTTTTTCCGACGACGACCGTCATAACCTGGAGGCCGTCGAGCAGTTCATTCGTGCGGAACTCGCGCGGGAATATCCCGGCGTCAAATTCGTCGTTTACGACACCTCTGACCCGCGTCGTCCGTCCGGCCGAAAAATCGTGATTCAGAGGGGGGCGTTGCCCGGGGATCGGCGCCGATCCACCCGCCCTTGAATCCACGAACAGGGTTCCTACACTGGCGTTATGGGCAGGGAGCGGGCCGAAATATTTTTCCGATGCCCCGCGTGCAGCCGCAGGCTCGCCGCGGACCCGCCTGCCGCCGGCTCACTGGCCGAGTGCCCGAATTGCCGCTCCTCGCTGCAGATTCCCCATCAATCAACCGTCCTAAACCCGGCATTGCTGCGCCGTCTGCAGGCCCTGTGCCTGGCGGTTGCCGCCGGGGCGGTGTTGTTCGCGCTGGGCTGGGCGCTGGCGCGGAGCGATTCGGATCCGGCCGTGCCTGTGACAGCCAATTTCGGTTCCGCGGTCCAACCGCACACTGAGACGTCAACACCGGTCGATTCCGAGCGAGCGCCGTCCTCGTCGCCTTCGCCGCCGTCGGCGTCCGCGCCGCCCCTCGTTGCGGAGGAAATTCAGCGGGAGCTGGCCGAAGCTCGTCGCACGGCCGAAACGGCCAGGCTTCGCTATGAGGATTTGGCGAACTGGATTCTCGTCAACCTGCGCGGGCGTCTGCTGCTCCGGGAACGGCACCTGCCCCGCCTTCGCTTCGCGGCGGTTGCGGACGACTACTCCGTGCACCCCGATCTGGCGGATTTCCTCGCCGTCAATCCGCGAGAGCGCGAGCTGCTCGACGACCTCCTGAAATACGGCCGCGCCTCGATCTTATCGATCCAGCAACAGGTTCTCATCGCCACGCAGCCCGCGCCAAATGAGGTTTCCATCTACATCCCCCCCTTCGAAAAGGCCGGCGCGGAGCTTCGCGAGGATCTTTATTCCGGCTTTCGGACGGTGCTCGGCCCGGCCCGTTTTGAGCGGCTTCTCGCCGTCAGTGAGGAGGAGTTGGCCCGGGCCTACGATTTCTTCGGATCTGCGGCCCGCACCATCCAGTTCCATCTGATTCCCGGAGAATCGCCGCGCGATTCGCCGCACCTGCTCATTCGGGATGCCTGGACGATTCCGAAATCCGAATCCCGGCGTGTCACTGAAGTAACCGAAGAAGCCGCTCGGAAAATTCCGGCCCGCTATGCGCCATTTGCCGCGTGGCTGCCCCATACACTCGTTCCATATGTCGAACACTGACGCACCCGCCGGCAAAATCGGGCCGATCCGTCTGCACAAATACATGGCCCTCTGCGGCGTCGCGTCGCGCCGCGCCTGCGAGGCGCTCATCGCCGCCGGTCGGGTCCGCGTCGATGGCGCCGTCGTGGCCGGGCCGGTGGCGGTGGATCCCGCCCGACAACGCGTTGAAGTGGACGGCTGCCCAATCCGGCCGCAGCCGTTCCGGTATCTCCTTTTTCACAAACCGCGGGGCGTCTTGTCCGCCATGTCCGATGACCGCGGGCGGCGCACGCTGTCGGACCTGTTGCCCGCGGGGAGCAGCCGCCTCTACCATGTCGGCCGGCTCGACCGCGACAGCGAGGGCTTGCTGTTGTTGACGAACGACGGTGACTTTGCGCTCCGCCTCACGCACCCGCGCTACGGCGTCGTAAAAACGTACATGGTTTGGTGCGACACTCCGCTCGAGGCGAATGGGGCCCGGCGGATCGTGCGCGGCATTCGCGACGGCGGCGAATGGCTGCGCGCCCGATCCATCCGTGAGGTCGCCTCCGCGGTCTACGAAGTGGTCCTCGCGGAGGGCCGGAAGCGGGAGGTTCGCAGGCTATTCGCCGCTTGCGGGGTTCGCGTGATCCGCCTGCTCCGGACCGCGATCGGTCCGGTGCAGCTCGGCGACCTGCCGGCGGGCAGATGCCGCGAGCTCACGCCGCACGAAGTCGAGGCGCTTCGGTTCGCCGCTCGCGAAAATTTCCATCGTCTGTAAAAATGCCGCGAACCGGCTTCCATGCTATGGAATTTCCAGAGCATGGAAAAAATGGAGGCCGATCGGATCGATCAGGGACGGGAGAGCGGGCCGTTTCGCGGGCGGCTTCAGCGCGCACCGATCGAGTCGAGAAGCGCATCGACGGAGTCCTCGACGGTCATTAACCCCGCGCAGACCCGCGGCTCGAAGTCTCTCTGCCAGCGTGCCAGCAGCGGCCGAGCGGAGCGCAATTCTTCGAGGATGAGCCTGGCCATGGGGCCGCCGCCGTCCAGGAAACCGGAATCCACCATGTCTCGTTCAGCGGCGGCCCGGTCATAGGTGATTCGGCGGATGTGGGTCGTCCATCCCCGGGGCGTCCATTCGAGAATGGCGTAGGAGGGCCGAAAATCTCCATCGAACGGGAGGCCGGCCGCGCCGGCGTTGACGATGAGCCGGCCATCAACGCGGCGGCTGAAGGGGATATGCGTATGTCCGGCGACGAGCACGTCGGCGGGCGGCGAAGTTCGCTCGATCAGCGCCGCCTCGTCCATGTGGTGATACAACCCCTCGCGGTTCCCCCGCATGGATGCGTGGACAAAACGGACCTCCGAGCCGTCAGGTCCCCAGAGCGAGATTTGATCCGGCAAGGCGGCCACGGTGGGCAGGAGATCGCGCACGCGATCCGCCGTCCAGAAGGTGTGCGCAAGCGCGGCGCGTTGCCAGGGCTGCATCATTGCGGGGTCCTGTGCAGCGGCCATCAACACGTAGTCTTCATGGTTGCCCTTGATGCATAGCCAGCAGTCCCGTTCGATGCGGTCGAGCACGCAGGCGAGGCACTCCCGAGAACGGGGGCCCCGGTTGATCACATCTCCAGCGATGATCACGCGATCCGGATTGTCCCGATCGATGGCGTCAAGGACCGCCCGAAGCGCGATAAAGTTGCCATGAATGTCGGATAGAACGGCGAGGCGCACAGGTGTAAAATTCCCGCATGAATATGTACCACTCCGCTCGAAAGACAATGGGGATCGCACTTCTCTTTGCGATCGCGCTCGGAATCACCGCCCAGGCGCAAACCGGAGCGCCACAGCGCTTGGAACTTCACCTGGCGAAAGACCGACTTTCCGCCTCGAATGTGGTTAACGTGGTGACCTTCTCAGCGCCTCGGGTCGTTCCGTTGCGCGAACTGGGTCTGGAATCCTTGTCCGCGGCGAACGGAATTATGATTGCGGATGAAATTCGAATTTTTGCGAGCCGCGACGTGATGGACCGCAGCCCGGCGGTTCGAATCTGGCGAAATGCGCGGGAAGGTGGTCGGTGGTGGTATCAGACGGGAGGATCCGGCAGCGCAGAGGACCATGTGATCCAGCCGGGGCAGGTCGTCCTCGTGATCTTGCGCAGCACGACCAATGACATTCTGTGGAAGAACCCGCTTGCCGTGGAGTAGGGGATCCGGCTCTGACGGTTGGCCCCACCCCTCGTCTGCGACGCACTAGAGAAGCAGTAGCACGAGTGCCTGCGCCGTGAGGATGCGGAGGAACATCGTCAGCGCGTAAACGCTGGAATAGGTGATGGCGGGCGCATCGGACGATGCCATCTGGTTCGCGAAGCCGAGCGCCGGCGGGTCGGTCATGCTGCCGGCGAGCAACCCGCAGATCGAGAGGTAATTTAGATGGTAAACCGCTCGCGCGATGATCCCGACCGTCACGATCGGAATGACCGTGATAAGAGCGCCGAGCCCCATCCACATCAGGCCGTCTCCGGCGATCAGTGTTTCGACAAAGCGTCCGCCGGACTTCAACCCGACGCACGCAAGGAAAAGCGTGATCCCGATTTCGCGGAGTGCGAGGTTGGCGCTGAGCGGCAAATACCAGACGATCGGGCCCACACGTGCGAAGCGGCTGAGCAGGATCGAGACCAACAGAGGCCCGCCGGCAAGTCCGAGTTTGACAGGAGCAGGGACGCCGGGAATCGGCAGGGGGATGCTACCCAGCAAAACGCCGAGAATGATTCCGACGAAGACCGGCAGCACGTTGGGATGATTGAGCTGTTTGAGCGAGTCACCGAGCTCGACGGCGACCTTTTTGAGGGCATTTTCCTCGCCCACAACAGTCACGCGGTCGCCGAATTGCAGCTCGAGGCCGGCCTTGGCCAACAGTTCAGTGCCGGCGCGGTTGATTCGCGTGATGGCGACGCCATAGCGGTTGAGCAGGTCAAGCTCCCCGATAGTTTTGCCGACGGCGCTGTTCTGCGTGATCAGGATGTTGCGCACGGTCAGGCCGCTAGGGACCGACCGCACATCGACGGCGGTAAGGTCGCCGACAACCAGGGAGAGTTTCTCCGCATTGTCCGGGGTGCACACCACGTGCAAGATGTCGCCTAACTGCAGGGTGGTGTCGGCATGCGGGATGATGACCTTGTCCTTTCGCAAGAGCCGGGAGATGACGAAATCGGCTTGCACGAGCCCTGCGAGGCGGCGGACCTCTAAGCCGTTGAGCTTTGCGTTGGAAACCTGCAAGTTGAAATTACGGGGAGACTGTCCTTTCTGCCCCTGCTCTTGGTCAAAGCGGGCGGCCTCCTCTTCAATCCGGATGCCAAAGATCTTCCGGATGAGCAACATTGTGAGGATGATGCCGAGAATGCCGAAGGGGTAGGCCACCGCGTAGGCCATTCCCGGCAGCGCGAGGTCCGGGGAGTCCGGCAAGCGGTCCCGCAGGACCTGTTGCGCGGCTCCCAACCCTGGGGTGTTGGTAACGGCGCCGGACAGCAAGCCGACCAGCACGGGAACCGGCAGCCCGGTGAGGTGATAGATGGCGATCGCCGTAAGGACGCCTCCAAAAACCACGCCGGCCGCGAGAAGATTGAGCCGAAGGCCCTGTCGTCGGAAAGAGGCAAAAAAACCCGGCCCAACCTGCATTCCGATCGTGTACACGAACAGAATGAGTCCAAATTCGCGGATGAATTCGAGGATTTCATCCTCGACTGTGAGGTGAAAGTGCCCGAAGAACAGGCCCGCGAAGAGGACGCCTGCGATGCCAAGACTCACCCCGAAGATACGAATGTGTCCCAGCCCGACACCGAGCGCGATGACGGCGCTGAAGATGAGCACCGCATGCGCTGCGGAGTGACCAGTAATCAGTTGAATGAGCCAATCCATTGCATGAATCAAAACAAACCATGGCTTGTATGCGATGCGACACGCCCACGCAAGATTAGGGTCGTGAAAACTCAGTCTGTCTGCGGAGCCAGCCGGGCAACCCCTCCTGGGGTGCGAGTGGAGATATCGCCATTTTCTGGGTTGTCCTGACGGCGGGTTTTTCGGATTCTCGCGATCTCATTCCAAATGGCATCCGATGAGTAAAGAACAAGCAGGCAGCCTGGCATGGCCGCGCCGGGATTATTGGGCACTTATCGCGGCGGCAATCGCGATGGGTCTGATCGTGTATCGCGAGGCGTGGCTGCCAGGTACGGTTTTGTTCACCAGCGACGACAACATCGGCCATGTCGCCATGCGACAGCGTTGGCTGCCAGAGGGGTTCTGGCGACTCTGGGACGATTCCATTCTGGCCGGTCAGCCGGGCTTTCTATTGATCAATTCGACGAACCTGCTGCTGTGGCTACTGCCGGTTGGCCTTTTTCACAAGGTGATCCATGCCTTCGATCTTGCCGTCGGCACGATTGGCTTTGGGCTGTTTTTGCGCGCGAGGGGAGTGCGTCTGGTCCCTGCGCTGCTGGGAGCGCTTACCGCGTTCTGGCTGGGCAGCACCTTTTTTCTGACCTATGCGGGGCACATCGGCAAATTTGGCGTGGTGATGTTTGCCGGACTGGCGGTCTGGCTGATCGAGGAGGCAATACGTCGACGCTCCGCCGCATGGGGCGCGCTTGCGGGAGCGGCATGCGGGGGCATGTTTTTGGAGCAGGCGGACCTGGCGGTATTTTTCTCAATCGTTCTCGGACCCTATGCTCTATTCGCCGCTGCGCGTGAGTTCGGGCGCTCTTGGGTCCTCTGGGCGCGAACACTGGTTCCGATCGGAATCGTGGCGCTTTTGACGGCGGGCCGCGCGATCTGGGTGGCTACTTCGTTCTACGCACTGGATGGGGAGGGCTCGGAGGCCCGGACTCCGGAGGAGGTCTGGGACTACTGTACGCAGTGGAGCTGGCCGCCGGAGGAGACCATCGAATGGATTGCGCCGGGATTTTTCGGATGGCGAAGCGGCGAGACGGCCGGCCCTTATTGGGGCCGATTGGGCCGTTCCAAAGAATGGGACACCACGCGGCAGGGTTTCATGAATTTCAAGCTGGAGACGCTGTATCTGGGGTCGATCCCGGTCGCGTTTGCCTGCCTAGGGGTTTGGTTGGGGTTGCAGCGCGGACATCCGCGGCGGCTGGAAACTATATTTTGGCTGGTGGCCGTCGCCGTTACCTTCGTGCTCGGCTGTGGAAAATTCACGCCCGTCTACCGGTTGTTTTTTGAGCTTCCGGGCATGTCGTCGATCCGGGCGCCCGTCAAGTTCATGCAGGTGACGCAATTCGCAATAGGCGTGTTGGCGGCCTTCGGCCTGGATGCCCTGTTGGCATCGCAAGCGGCCGACAGCCGACGCGCGCGGCGCTTCGCTTTCGCTGCCGCCGGAGTGGCGGCGCTGCTGCTGCTGATAGGGCTTGGGATGGTTTCTTCGACCGCTACGTCCGCACAACGCTTCGCACAAGCGGGTTGGGGCCAATTCGGCGGGGTCATAGCCGAAAACCGCGCATGGTCCGTTTTGCATGCGGGCGCATTGCTCGCGGTGGCAGCGGGGCTCTGCCTGGCGCTGAGCAGACGCTCGTCGGGGCGCCTGGCATGGGCAGCCGTGGCAGTGGTTGCCGTGGACCAACTAATCATCAGTCGCCACTACGTCAAGACCGTGCCGGCGGAGGGATTTATTTCGCGCAACGCTGTGGTCGATCTGTTGGCCGAACGACTGGGCTCCCAGCGGGTTTTCATCGCGGGCCAAGATCCGGCATATTCGCACTGGCTCAACATTCTGTTTCCGTATTGCGGGATTGCGACCTACAACGCTGCGCAAATGCGCATGCCCGAAGATTACCGCGAGTATTTTCAGGCTGTGGGAAATCGTCCGGATGTCCTGTGGCCTTCATTTGCCATCGGATATCTGCTCGGTCCGGCGCAAGTCTGGCCGGAATTGGAAAGCAACCCGAGTTTTCGGGGAAAATTTTCGCTCGAATATGCGTTCAATGTGTTTCCGCAGGGCGGCGGATTCCGCGTTGCCGCCGGGACCGAGCAGAATCGCGGGCGGCATATTGTCGCGCGACATGTCGCTCCGGCACCGCGTTTCGCGCTGCTGTCGGGGTGGGAGGCGCTAGACAAGCGTCGGACACTGGACCGGATGGCGTCGCGGGAGTATACGCCGCTGGAACGAGCCCTCGTGCCGGAAACGGTTCGTCTTCCGGAGTCGACTGGTTCCGGGATTTCCGGGTCCGTCGAGATCCTTCGCTTCGAGACGGGCCGCGCGGAATTGCGGGTGGCATCCGAGTCCGGCGGCGTGCTGCGGTTCAGCGAAAAATACACTCCCTATTGGCGGGCCACCATCAACGGCGAGCCGGCGGATGTGTTTCGATGCGATCATATCTTCGTGGGTGTCTGGGTTCCGGCCGGGATTCACGCCGTCACGCTCGAGCATTATCCGCCGCGGTTGACGCTCCATGCGCAGGCGGTCGGATTTGCCTTGGCGGCGCTCGGCGCGGTGTTTGCCGCTCGAAGCAGTCGCCTTCGCAGGGATGAGGCCTGACGCGCGAGAGTCCGGTGGGGCAAGGCCGTCGCTCTCGGTGGTGATCCCCACCATGGGTCGGCCAATCCTGTTCAAATCACTGGAATCGCTTCTGGCATCGCCGGATGCCGGCCTGATCGAAATCATCATCGTCGGCATTATTCCTGATGCAGCGGTTTCGGAGCGCGTGGCGGCGCTCATTTCGGGCAACCCGCGGGTCCGGCACCTGCCCATGCGCTTTGAAACCGGCGACGCGAGTCGAAAGCGCAATGCGGGGTTTCAAGAGGCCCGAGCCGATCTAGTCGCCTTTCTGGACGACGATGTCTACGTCCCCAGCCATTGGATCGGCCGGATTCTTGACTCGTTTTCCGCGCCGGATGTCGGGATGGTGAGCGGGCCTTCGTTGGTGCCCACGGATATTTCTCTATTCGCCCGGCTGGCGGGGCTCGCGCTTTCATCCCGGGCGGCCGGTTACGTTGCGCACCGCTATCTTCGAGGCGCCGAGGCGCGCAAGCGGGTCAAATGGTCTCGGATCATCGGCTGCAACATGGTTTTTCGCCGCGAGGCGATGGAGCGACTGGGCGGTTTTGATCCAGCGTTCTACCCCGGCGAAGAGATGGTTGCGGCGTTCCGCACGGCGCGAATGGGCTACGCGCTCGTCTTCGACTCGGAGGCATATGTTTTCCACTATCCCAAGACCACCTTCCGCGGATTCTGGCGACAGATTTTTCGATATGGAGCGACGCGTGTGCGGCTGATTCGCGCCGGCGTCGATGTGGAATGGACGCCATTGGTGCCGGCGGCGTGGGTCGCGTCGCTCGTGGTGTGCGCGGCGCTGGCCGCAGTCCACGTTGCGGGGTCATGGTTGCTGGCCGCGAATGTCGCGGCCTACTTTCTTGTGGCGCTGGCGGTCACGGCGGAAGTGGTCTGGCAAACAAGGCGGTTCGCGGATTCTCTGCTCCTGCCCCTATTGCCGTTCATGCACGTCGCGTACGGAGTCGGGATCTGGTTCGAGGTTGTTCGGCCGGGCAGGGATTTGAGCGACCTGATGGGGCGTCCGACGACCTAGAGGCAGCGATGCGAATTCTCTTCATGGGCTCGGACGCATTTGCGGTGCCCGCGATCGAGGCGCTAGCGCGCTCGCCGCATCTTGTGCTCGCCTGCGTGACGCAGCCCGATCGCCCGCAGGGCCGCGGCCGAAAGGTCAAGCCCTGCCCTGCAAAAGACGCGGCTGAACGGCTCGGGATTCCGACACTCACTCCTGAGCGAATCGGTGACGCCTTCGAAGAAATCGCCGCACGGGCGCCGGAGCTGATCGTGGTTGCGGCGTACGGCCAATACATCCCCTCGCGATTACTCAACCTGCCCCCCAAAGGATGCATCAACATTCATCCCTCGCTGCTGCCGCGCTATCGGGGGGCGGCTCCGATTCAATGGGCCGTCGCAAACGGCGAGACGGAAACGGGGGTGACGATTGCCGAGGTGACGCCCAAGATGGACGCGGGACCGATTTTGTTGCAGCAAAGCCATCCCATTTTCCCTGGGGACACCGCTCTGACGCTCGAGTCACGACTCGCCAACGCCGGAGCCGAACTCATGTTGGAGGCGATCCGACTCATCGAGAACGGCGAGGTCCGGCGAACTCCGCAGGACGAGGCGTCGGCCACATGGGCGCGAAAACTGACCAAAGAGGACGGGCGCTTGGATTGGAGGCGACCTGCAACGGAGTTACACAATCAGATACGCGGCTTCGTCCCTTGGCCGGGCAGCTTTGGCTCGTTTCAGGGGCGGCGGATCGCTGTCTTGGCCTCGCGCGCAGAGGAGGGATCCGGAGCGCCTGGCGAAATTCTTGAAGCGAGCCGGAACGGGCCACTGGTCGCCTGTGGCCAAGGCGCGCTGCGTCTGCTCTCGGTGCAGCCGGAGGGAAAGCGCGAAATGTCTGGTGCGGATTGGGCAAGGGGCGCGAGGGTCTCGCCCGGCGACCGGCTCGACGTCGACACATCGGCCTAGTCCGAGCCCATCAGCGCAGCGCGAAACTCCCTGTATTCATTCCGCGGATCCAGCCAAATTCCGAAGTAGTGGCGGGCAAAATCCGCGCCAGGGATTCGAGCGAGCCATTCTCCGTTCAGGGTGAGATCGGAGCCGACGCCCGGCACGTAGGTGAGCGTGTACCGATCACCCGGCCGCACGCTGCGATACACTGCATTGATTTGGTCAACCCGCGATCGGATCGCCTCGAGCTGGTCGGGCGCCGTTTGACGCTGCAGGATTTCATTGCCGGCTCGGACAATGTCCTTGGCAGATATTTTCCTCAGATAGACGATCTCCAGGCGTTTGGGAACATCTTCCAAAACCCGATCGGTGGGAATCCCCTCGCCGACATACAGAGCGGCCCAGTACACGCGAAACACGTAGCCCACGCGCAGCAATGAAGTCCCGCGCAGCGTCAATCGCGAGCCATGAATCTCAACCAGGCGGGCGAAATGCGGCTTTTCGGCTGAAAGCGCCCGGGCGGCGGGTACGATCGCGAGGATGGTCAACAGCGCAAATATTCTTAGGCAACGAATCACATTATTTTATCGACGCTCGTCATCTCCGCCTTACGGCACGGCTGATTCCATTGACTGTGAACCTGTTTTTCGTACTCTGCAACGGATCGGAGTTTCGCTGTGGCAAACATACCCAAAACGAGGAATACGTGGCCGTGGAAGGCCCTCGGCGTCCCGCTGCCCGAGAAGAAGCCGATGCCCATTCGCGTCAAGTCGACGATTCAGGCGGCGGTGATGGCGCTGGTCGGGTTCGCCATCTTCCGGATTTGGGACCACCTGATCGGGCCGGCCATCGTTTGGACCCTAGCAGCGCTTGTCCTGGCGGGTGGATGGCTTTATCCGCCTCTCTTTCACGGATTCGAACGATTTGGAGCCAAACTCGCTTTCTGGGTATCGGCGGGACTGACGTGGGGTCTACTGACGCCCTTTTTTTACATCACGTTCACGGCGGGTCGCCTAATCCTCTGGTTGAGCCGAAAGGATCCCATGGACCGGGCGTTCCCGGATGCGGAACGCGCGTCGTTTTGGCTGCCGCGGCCGCCTGTAATCAACATGGAGCAGTATAAGAAGCAACACTGAGGAGGAGAGCGATGACCCCGCGGTAGGGCTTCGAGCGGGGGGATCGAACACCGGGAATGAACATTCTGGGAATCAGCGCCTTTTATCACGATTCGGCGGCCGCGCTCGTCCGCGATGGGAAAATCGTCGCGGCCGCGCAGGAGGAACGCTTCACACGGAAGAAACACGATGAGCGGTTCCCTTTTCACGCCGTTCGCTACTGCCTCCACGAGGGCGGTGTTGGGCCGGAGGATCTGGATGCGGTCGCGTTTTATGACAAACCCATCCGAAAATTCGAGCGGTTGCTGAAGACCTATTTTTCGTTCGCGCCCCGGGGGCTGGAATCGTTCATGATGGCGATGCCGATCTGGATCCGCGAAAAATTGTGGATCCCCCTTGAAATTCAGCAGGCGCTCGAAGTGTGCCACATTAATCCGGACAAGCCCGAGCTTTTCTTCCCCGAGCATCATGAATCCCACGCCGCAAGCGCCTTCTTTCCATCGCCCTATCCGCGCGCGGCCATCCTGACGATCGACGGAGTGGGCGAGTGGGCGACCAGCACATTGGGTGTGGGCGATGGCCACAAAATCCAAATCCTTTACGACCTGCATTTCCCGCATTCGCTCGGCCTGCTGTATTCCGCCTTCACGTACTTCACCGGCTTCAAGGTAAATTCTGGCGAATACAAACTGATGGGCCTCGCTCCGTACGGGGAGCCGAAATATGTCCGCCAGATTTACGAACACCTGATCTCGGTCCGCGAGGATGGATCGTTCAAACTCAATCTGGAGTATTTCAACTACATGGCGGGTTTGACGATGACCAATGAGAAATTCGCCGAGTTGTTCGGCGGCCCGCCCCGAAAACCCGAGAGCTTCATCACGCAGCGGGAGATGGATCTCGCCCGGTCAATCCAGGTGGTCACGGAGGAGATTGTGCTCAAGATGGCGCGACACCTCCACAAGATCACCGGCGAAAAAAACCTCTGCATGGCCGGCGGCGTCGCACTCAACTGCGTCGCGAACGGGCGGCTGCTGAGGGAGGGTCCGTTTGAGAACATCTGGATCCAGCCGGCTGCGGGCGACGCTGGCGGCGCGCTCGGTGCCGCACTCGCCGTGTGGTATCACGTAAAAGGCAACCCTCGTCACGCTGACGGGGCGAAGGATGCAATGCAGGGCGCATTCCTCGGTCCCAGTTTTGACGACGAGGTGGAAGCATACCTTGCCGCCAAAGGCTACCCGGCCCGCAAACTGACCGGAGAGGCCTGGGCGCGGGAAATCGCGCGTCTGATCGCGGACGGCCATGTCGTTGGCCTGATGCAGGGCCGCATGGAATTCGGACCGCGCGCACTTGGAAGCCGATCCATCATCGGCGACCCGCGCTCCGAAAAGATGCAGTCGGTGATGAATCTCAAGATCAAATATCGGGAATCATTCCGGCCGTTTGCGCCCTCCTGCCTGCGGGAGCATGTCAGCGACTATTTCGAGCTCGACCGAGAGTCTCCCTACATGTTGCTCGTGGCGCCTGTCCGCCGCGACCTATGGACGGATCTGACTGATGAACAACGGCGCATCATGCGCGACCCCGACCTCTGCAAACGCGTGAATGTCCCGCGCTCCAAACTGCCGGCCATCACGCACGTCGACCAATCCGCGCGGATTCAGACGGTCGAGCGGGACGTCAATCCCCGGTTTTATGACATCATCAAAGCGTTCGGCGACCTCACCGGCTACTACTGCATCATCAACACCTCCTTCAACGTGCGCGGCGAGCCGATCGTTTGCACACCGGAAGACGCCTACCGGTGCTTCATGCGCACTGAGATGGACTACCTCGTGCTGGGCGATTTCATTCTGAGTAAAGGCGATCAGCCAAAGTGGGAGGACCGTGCGGATTGGAGAAAGGAATACGTGCTGGATTGAAGGGCGACATTCGGGCGCTGCAACACCGTGAGCGCCCAGGCGCGAATCCAGGCTTGCCATTCAACATCACATTTTTCTAACGTTGAATTTTTGACTTGGTCATTTGCCATGAAACCAAACATCCATCCCGAGTACGTTGAATGCACCATCCGGTGCGCGTGTGGCGCTGTTTTCAAGACGCGATCGACACGGAAAGAAATGCACGTGAACACCTGCTCTCATTGCCACCCGTTCTATACGGGCACCGCGAAACTGATCGACACCGAAGGTCGCGTCCAGCGGTTCCAGCGCAAATACGCGAAGCCGTCCAAGTAAACCCCGGGCGTCATCGGCGCGCCGCTTGCTGATTATTCCGGCGGCGGCAGTTCCGGCGGCCTGTGAATTTCGATGCGCCTCACCTGGTTCTCGATTTCGGCGGGCAACTGAATGTCCTCGACGCCCGTTGTCGACACCACCGAAATGTTTCCGTGCAGGGGATCGTACTGGAAGGCATGCCCCGCCGACGGTTTGGGAATTTCCAATATATAACGGTATTTTACCAGTTCTGCCAGGTTTGTCGGCAGCCGCCCGAGATCCTGGTGGAATTGGCGGATGGCTGCTTCTAATTCGGCGCGAATGCGTTCCGACGCACCTCGGTCGCGCACGCGTTGTAGAATCGCACGGTAGTCATATGCGCCCGCGGTCTCTGTGGCCCTTCTATCCAACGCCCTTGATCGTTCATCTGGGCATCCGCCCGCCAGGAGGGCGGATGCAAGCAAGGCCGTTGAGGCGAGGGGACGACACACGCGATGGCCACGGCCTGATGGCATAGCGGATTTTTACCCCGCCTGGTTGGGCAGCGGCGAGTCATTTTTCTCGTGTTCGTGCCCTGCCAGATGCAGCCGGATGCGACGCTCGAGCTCGAACAAGACCAACACTGCCGGAGACAACGGCGCCACGATCACCAGAGCGGCGGACAGGCGTGGCGCGTGGGGCGCCTGGCGAAGCGTCTCAAACCAATCGATCAGGCCGCTTTCTGGAGCGCCCGCCCTGATCGCGCTCCATCGTATTAGCGCGGCGAAGAGTAGGGCCAAGCTAGGCACAGCGGCAGCGCCGATCCGGATTTCAGCCAGCAACATCTTATCGTCCAGTCGGCGTGCACAGTCGGATGCGAGCTGAAAAAGAGAAACAAATCCGGCCCCGATAGAGATCGCCAGCAGAAAACGATTAAATCCTTTGAACCACGGGACGTGGACAGTATGCCACCACCCTAGGTAGGGGATGAGATAGGCATGCAGCAGTGCGGCGATAAAAAATAGTTGGGCTGCTCCGTTCAAGTCGGGGGCGTTCCCGGCCGCGACCCGAAATCGACGGGCTGCAATTAACCAGACCACGCCGGGCACCGTCGACGGCGGCAACTCGATCGGAAACCCCGGAAGGACCATAACCAGCCTGCTCTCGAAGGCGGCCCAGAGCAAAAGCGCCCACGCCGACAAGACGAACCCTTGCGCCATGGCCATCGCTTCCGCCATGTTCATCTGCCGGGACACGGTACGATTGATTCGCACCTGCCTGGTTATGAATCAAACGCTCTCCAAACGAAAGCCGTTTCACAGCCGTGCGCCAACGACGCGGGGCCCGCGGGCCCGGTCCTTCGGCCCTGTAGCGGATCCGCGAGCCCGGGTCCTGATCCTCGGAACGCTTCCCAGCGAGGCATCGTTGAGCGCGGGTCGATATTACGCGCACCCTCGAAACCACTTTTGGCCCATCATGGGTTGTCTGGTCGGCGCGACGCCCGACTTGCCGTATGAGGTCCGTCTCGAGCGGCTCCGCGAGGCGCGCATCGCCCTGTGGGATGTGGTTGGGGACGCGCATCGGCGCGGAAGCGCCGATTCCGAGATTCGGCGGGAACGGCCCAACGACATCCCCGGCCTGCTCGAGAGGTGTCCGGAGATCCGGTGCGTGCTTTTCAACGGACAACCCGCGCTGCGACTGTTCAGGCGCCATTTTCCGAAATTACTCGAGCAGAACCGCCTGCGGTTCGCCGTGCTGCCGTCGACCAGCCCGGCTCATGCGAGCCGCCCTTTCGCTGAGAAACTGAAAGCTTGGCGAGAGGCGTTGTCGGAAGCGCTTGTGTGACGCTCCGATCTATCCCCGGGGGATCTATGTGGTGGGAATCGGCACGTTTTTTTTAGGAAGGCTGCACCAATTTCGCGGTCGGATCGATGGGAGATTCGCACTTTATCATCGGTCACGACTTTATATCGGTCGAGTCAAACGAGTTCGCCGAGAGGCTTGTCAAAAAGTTCTGATAAGGCGGATGCAAAAGCGTTTCGCAACCAAGGTGCGGTGTGGCATATTGGTCCGCTGATTCAAGTATTAGGAGCAAGACTTTATGAAACGGATTCTTCTTCTTACTTTGGCGACGGCTGCGATTCTAGGAGTGCCGGCCCGTGCCCAGAACGCGCCGGAGTTGAATCGTGTGCTCAGCCAGCTTCAGGCGATGAGCCACGGGACGTATTCCCCTAAAGAATGGCAGGAAACGATGCAGGAGCTGGACCGGGTTGCCGCGCAAGCGGCCGCAAACGGCAATTCCGACCTCGTGGTGCAGGCACGGGCGGTCAAAGCGATGGCCCTCGCCGACATGCGCCGGGACCTTGTGGCCGCTCTCCGGGTGATTGAGGATACAAAGAGGGAATACGGGCAACAGCGTCTGCCCTCCGTTCGGCGGCTCTTCATCCAGCAAGCTGATTATCTCGCCCGGCTCGGCGACGCCGACGGCGTCAGGCGGACCATCGAGGAATTTCGTCGGAACCCGAACTACGATGCGGAGGATTTCCCTGTCTTCCTTCACGAGGGCCGCAATACGCCGATGACCATCGCCCGCCCATTTGCCCGCGGGTCCGATTCGACCTCCGTGACTGCAATGGAGGCGGCGCGGGACCGCTCGCGTTATGCGCCCGGCAACTTATTCCCTGACTTCGAATGGACCGATGCCTCGGGGCGTCGGGGTTCGATCCTTGGACTTCGCGGCAAAGTGGTTCTGGTTGATTTCTGGCATCCTCAATGGACGCCCTGGGCGCGCGACCTGCCGACGTTGAAGCGGCTGTACGCAACATGGAAGGACCGGGGCTTCGAAATCGTCGGCGTAGCGCTCGGGCGCGACACGGAAGTCCTGAGACGATTTGTGCAGACCGAACGGCTGCCGTGGACGATCGTATATGGCGAGAACGAACTCCCGCGCCAGCTCGGACTCCACGGACAGGCTTCCAATTTTCTGCTGGATGCGAACGGCGTGATCCTGGCCCGAGATCTGCGCGGCAGCGACCTTGCCGAGGTTGTCCGCCGAGCCATGGCCCGCTAACATCTCTATGCCTTCGCCGGTCGGGCACAGCATCCTCGGGCTTGCCATTGGCGCGCTGTGGGCTTTGCCGCGAGATGCTCCCGGCTCATGGCGAGACGCGCTCGCGCTGCGCGGCGATCGAAAGGCACTCGCTGCGGCCGTGTTCGCCGCAAACGCGCCGGATCTCGATTATCTCCCAGGATTGTGGGTCGGTGATCTCAACGCCTTTCACCACGGACCGACCCATTCGATCCTTTTTGTCACGGTGCTCGCCGCCGCGATGGCGTTCGGGTGGCGGCGCGAGGATCGAATCGCCGCGTTCGGTTGGCTCCTTCTCGCGGGTCTGTCGCATCTGATTGCGGATGTTTTTACGGATGACCGCCGCCCTCCGTTCGGCATTCCCTTGTGGTGGCCGATCTCCGATGCCTCTGTCCATTCGCCCGTGAGCGTTTTCTGGAACTTGCGGAAGCGGGAGTGGTCGGACTTCATTCAGTGGCACAATGCGGCGGCGGTCGGGATTGAGATGGTTGTCACGTTGCCGATCGCGCTCGCCGCGGTCGCCGTCAAGTGGCGGTTCGGGCGCCGCCGGGTGGAGAATCCAGCATGAGGCTCGCGATCGTCGGCGGGAGGGGCATGCTAGGGCGGGATCTCGCCGAGGCCGCCCGTCGCCGAGGGCACGAGGTGGAAATCTTGAGCCGGCCCACCTTTGATATCACCTGCCCGGATCGTCTGGCAGCCCGGCTTCCCGAGGCGGATGTTGTGGTGAATTGCGCCGCCTTTACCCGTGTGGACGACGCCGAACGGGAACGAGAGGCATGCCGTCGGGTCAACGCCGAGGGCGCGGGCTTTCTCGCTCATGCGTGCGCCGAGCGTGGCATTTACCTGATCCAGATCAGCACGGACTACGTATTCGATGGGGAGAAGGGCGCCCCATACCGCGAGGACGACCCGCCCCGCCCGCTGAACTGGTACGGGGAGACCAAACTGGAGGGAGAACAGCGCGTTCTGGAGTCGGGCGCCCGCACAACGATCGTGCGCACGCAGTCCCTGTTCGGGGTGGGCGGTCGGAATTTCGTTCAGGCGATCCTGCGACAGATCGAGAACGGCCGCAAGGAGTTGAGTGTGGTCCATGATCAGGTTTCATGCCCGACGTACACGCGCCATCTCGCGGAGGCGCTGCTCGACTTGGCCGCGCTTCAACCGCCCGTGCGCATTCTCCACGCCGCTGCAAGCGGATGGTGTTCCTGGTGGGAATTCGCCCGCGAGATCACCGCGCGCACAAGGCCTGAAGTTCGCGTGCTGCAGCGGCGGGCCGCCGAGCTGGCGCTTCCAGCCCGCCGGCCCGCGTTTTCCGTTCTCGACACGAGCGCGTTGCAGCGGCTGATCGGGCGCGGGCTTCCGCACTGGCGGGACGGGCTGGACGCATATTTGGCCGAGGAACCGCTGGCGGCCGCCGTGCGCGCGAGCGCCTCGGATCAGGCGAGATCCTTGTAGAGGATCTTGGATCGGCGCCCGCTCTTCTCGTAAAGCGCGCGCCTCGAGGGGGGCAGCATATCGGGCGTGCCCTCCCGAAACCCGCCCTTTTGCGTAAAATAGTTGAACGCCTGTGTCGAGAGGGCGAGCAGCCGCCTCGCGCCGCGCTCGCGGGCCAGATCCTCGACGAAGAGCATGAGCTTCGCGCCGATGCCCTGGTTCTCGTGCGCTTCGGCAACATAGAGGCATTCGAGCTCTGCACAATCCTCCGCCTCGCCGGGAAACTGGCGCAGGGCGACACAACCCACGACGTTGCGGTCGATCTCGAAAACAAAAAAATCGGAAATCCGCTCCTCGATCGATTTTCGCGTGCGGGGAAGAAGCTGTTGCTGCTCGATCGAATCCCGGATCAGCTTCATAATCACGCCGGCGTCCTTTTTCCGCGCGGGGCGGATCGCGACGTATTCGTTGGCGTGAATCATGGTGCCGACGCCCTCGTTTGAGAAAATCTCGCCCAGCAGCGCCTCGTCCTGTGTGCCGTCGATGATGTGGACGCGTTGGACCCCGTTGCGGCAGGCGCGCACGCCGTGCTGCAGCTTCGACAGCATCGCGGGTGGAAGCTCGTCTCGGTACTTCCGGATGTACTCTTCAGCTTCCTCAATCGAAAACTGCGCGCTCAACTTTCCGGCCTCCCGCACGCCGTTATTCGTGGTGACGTGGATGAGCTTTGCGGCGCGGAGGGCCTCAGCCACCTCGAGTGCGACGCCGTCAGAGTTGACGCGGTAGGTCTGGCCATTTCCGTCGAACCCGAGCGGCGGCACGATGGGGATGATTTCCTGCTCGAGGAGAGCGTTGAGAAACTCCGCGTCAACGCGCTCAACCCGGCCCGTGAAGAGGTGATCGACGCCATTCAAGATGCCCGCCGGGTGCGCGATGATTGCATTGGTGATGACGGCGCGTTGATCGGTGTCGGCGAGCCCCTCAAGGATTTCATGAGCGAGATGGTGGGCGGCCAGGATGGAGATGCGCAGGGTTTGCGCGTCTGTGATGCCCATGCCTTCAAAGTCGGACACGGGGATGTTGAGCTCTTCCGACAGCGCGCGGATGTGCACGGAACACCCGTGCACGAGTACGATGCGGATGTTCAGGCTGCGCAGGACCGAGATGTCGAGCAAGAGATTTCGGAAATTGTCGGACGCGAGAACCGCGCTGTCCACATTCAGCACGAAAAGCCGGTCTCGAAACCGCGCCGTATAGCGGAGAATGCCGCGTAGGTCCGATGCTCTCATAGAAAAGGCCCGCCGGGTCTCGGCGGACCTTATTTATTCATCCCTGCGGTTCCCGAGCAAGCCGAGCCTGAAGAGGAAATACAGCAGTTGCAAGACGGCGGTGACTGCCCCGGCCACATAGGTTAGGAACGCGGCGTTCAGGACCTTGGCCGCATGCGGATATTCTGCGGCCGTCACAATGCCGGAGTTGACCATATAGGCCTTGGCTCGTGCGCTGGCATCCCATTCGATGGGCAGCGTCACGATGGAAAACAGCACGGCCCCGCAGAAGAGCAAAAGACCGAGGTGAATCAATCCCATCATGTTTGTCGCGGCGCCGATCACAAACAGGATCGGCGCAATGTTCTGGCCAGCAATCGTCACGGGCAGCAGCACTGACCGGAGGCTCATCAATGCATAGCCATGAGCCTGCTGCATTGCATGCCCCGCCTCATGGCACGCCACGCCGATCGCCGAGAGCGAACGGCCATGGTAAACGTCCGGCGACAGGTGGAGCGAGTGGGTTCGCGGGTCATAATGGTCGGAGAGGAATCCCTCGGTTTCGTGGATTTCGACGTCGTAAATTCCCTGGGATTCGAGCATCTGGCGCGCCGCCTCCGCGCCGGTCAACCCCGAGCGCGCCCCGACCTGGGCATACTTGGAGAAAGTCCCCCTTGTCAGGGCGGCGGCCAAGAGGCCAAGTACGAGCCCCGGCAGGGCAAACAGCCAGTAAATTGGATCCATCATCATGGTCAGTTACTCCTCAGTTGCCTGATAAAGTAATCCGACCGATTAGACATGCAAGGGGAACCGGCGTTCACCTAAAGCGGCTTCCGGTTCGATGATGGGGCGGAAAATTTCCATGCCATGGAAATTCCATGGCATGGAAGGCGCGAGACAACATTTTTCCATACGATGGAAACGGATTCGGAGGAGTGCCTGCTGGGGGAGTTACGGCGCGGCGGCGGCCAATCAGGAGATCGGCGACGACAGGACCGTGACGGATCGGCCTTCGACCGTGATGATTCCGTGCTGCCGGGACCACTCGGGGTCCGTTTCCTGGGTGGTCCACTCGAGCTGCCAGGCTTTCGCGGGCGGAGAGGGCAGGTGGAAGCGGGCCGGGTGCTCGGAGGCGTTGAAGATCATGAACAGCGAGTCGTCATCGGCCGACGCGCCGGTGGCCTCCTTGTAGCCGTTGAGAAGGCAGGCGACGGTCTGGTCATGGTGCCAGTCGGGCGGGCGGCCGTCACGTCCGTACCACGCGATGTCCGCGCCGCCGCGGAAATGGTGGCCGGATAGGAAACGGGTGCGACGAAGGGCGGGGTGGGCCTTTCGAAAGCGGATGAGCCGGCGCGTGAATTCCATCAGTTCGCCGTGTTCCCGCAGCAGGTTCCAGTCGACCCACGAGATTTCGTTGTCCTGGCAGTAGGCGTTGTTGTTGCCCTGTTGGGTGCGTGAAAATTCGTCGCCGGCGAGCAGCATGGGCACGCCCTGCGACAGGAACAGGGTGGCGAGGAAGTTTTTCTGCTGCCGCAGGCGGATGGCTTGGATGCGGGGGTCATTCGTGGGGCCCTCCGCGCCGTAGTTGCGGCTGTGGTTGTTTCGTTCGCCATCCTGATTGTTTTCTCCGTTGGCCTCATTGTGTTTGTGGTCATAAGAGACGAGGTCGCGGAGGGTGAAGCCGTCGTGGCAGGTGATGAAATTGATGGATTTCAGCGGGGACTGGCCGTTTCGGTTGTAGAGGTCGGCGCTGCCGGCCAGTCGGGTGGCGAAGGCGCCGAGGGCGCCGTGATCCCCGCGCCAGAATTTGCGGACATCGTCGCGGTAACGGCCATTCCACTCTGAAAATCGGTCGCTTGGGAATGAACCCACCTGATAGGCGCCTGCGGCGTCCCACGCCTCGGCGATGATTTTGCAGTCGCGCAGGGCGGGATCTTCGGCGATCTGCTCGACGAGAGGGGGGTTGGGGAGAATCTCGCCGTTCCGTCCTCGCGTCAGGATGGAGGCGAGGTCGAAACGGAAGCCGTCGACATGCATGTGGAGGTGCCAGTAGCGGAGGCAATTCATGATGAATTCGCGGACGACGGGGTGGTTCGAATTCACGGTATTTCCGCAACCAGTGTAATTGAGGTAGTGCCGGCCGGAGTCGTCCATCATGTAATAGATGGAATTGTCAATGCCGCGGAAGGAGTAGGTCTGGCCGCCGTCGCCGCCTTCGCCGGTGTGGTTGAAGACGACGTCGAGGATCACCTCAATGCCCGCGCGATGTAGCGCAAGAACAAGTTTCTTGAATTCCTGGAGCTGCTGGCCGTAGACGCCGCCGGCGGCATAGCGGCCATTGGGGGCGAAGAAGGCGAGCGTCGAATAGCCCCAGAAATTGCGCAGGTGTTTCCGGCGCATATTTTCCTGGAAATATTCCATTTCGTTGAATTCCTGGATCGGGAGGAATTCGACGGCGGTGATTCCGAGGCGTTGCAGGTAAGGAATCTTGTCGCGGAACCCGCGGTAGGTGCCGGGATGCGAAACACCTGAAGAGGGGTGAACAGTATACCCGCGCAGGTGGACCTCGTAGATGACCGTCTCGCTCAGTGGGATTTTCAGCGTTCGGTCGTCTGACCAGTCGAATTCATCGCGGACGATGATGCCTTTTGGGAAATAGGGCCCGTTGAGAATGGGCTGACCGGGGGTAATGCCCCCAGGATCGCCCCAGCCGGGTGGCCGGGAGACGGCCTGCGCATAGGGATCGAGCAGCCACTGGTCCGGGTTGAAGAAATTTTTGTGGCCAGGGGGCGGGCGGCCCTCCATGCGGTAGAGGTAATACATGCCCTCGCGGGCGGTTTTGACATGGATGTGCCAGACGTCGCCGATTCGGTTGTGTTCGGGATCGAGCTCAAACTCCTCGATCGGTTCGACTGCGTCGGGCGCGTCGAACAGCATCAGCCAGACGCGTGTGGCATGTCGGCTAAAGATGGTGAACTGAACGCCGTCCTCGACGACGTGCGCGCCGTAAGGGACGGGCATCGGCACGCTGGGGAGGAGATGGCCGGCGGTGTTGATGATGCGCGATCGGCGGGTGGTCATGGCTCGGCGGGCATTACTCGGCGTCGCCGCTCATCAGGCGCCGAATAGACGTAGGAAATTTGGCGGGTTCGCTCCTCTTGCAGAGAAGCCGCTCGGAGAGAGCGGCGCGATTCTTCGACGGTCTGCTCCGGCGACCGAGTGCGAAGCCCTTGGACGACGCTGTCCACGGATTTGACGATGCCCTCGATGACCTGCTCGGAGAAGCCGGCGGCATCGGCGACTGCCGGCCCGAGGCTGTGGCGCAGGCGGAGTTTGATGAGGGGCAAAACGTCCTCGATGAGCGTATCCCGCGTGACCATCAGCGAGTCGACGACGGATCGGTCGATGTGCTGGATCGCGTCGTCGACGGTCCAGCGGCCCAGCGTGCGGCAGCGGTGCATCACGACCTGGGCCGTGGTCCACGTGAGCCAGATGACGGAGAGCGCCTGGGCAAGGTCGGACGCGGCCGGCCCCATGGGCGGGCTGTTCCTGTAGACGCCATCGAATAACCGCTGGCCGATGCGGAAATAGTCCCCGCCGGTCAGAACCCGCCAGACGTCGACGAGCGCGCGGCCGTATTCCCGGAGGGTTGCGCGCGGCAGGTAACAGTCGACCAGGCCGCAAATCAACGTGATTTGATGGTAAACCAGGAGTGCCGGATTGCCGATGGGGAAGGGTGGCTCGATCGCGTCGCGTACCACCGCGTGCATCTTGTACTGCGCGAACGCGACGGCGTTGCGGTCGAGCGTCTCGAGCAGCGGCTTCCAGGTTTCAGTTTCGGAGCGGGAAATGCCGCGACGAAGATCATCGAGGAGGGGGTGAGATGCGAGGGTGCTTTCGAGATCGTAGGCGCGCTGGCGGGCGTCGCGCGACTGGGCCGGCGGCAGGTTGGGATGATCCGCCACCCGCTTCAGCAGGTGGATGAGATATCGGACAAAGGTCTTTAGTTCGCGAAATGTCGCCTTGTCGCCCGGGCGGGGGGGCGCTCGAAACACGATACCGCGCGAGCGCCAGAAGTGGAGGCGGATCGCGAGATACACCAGGCCGACGGTCAGAACGGCAATAAATCCGTAGAACGCCACAGGCCCCGTGCGGCGGAAAAGGAGTGCAGCCCGGATGATCTCAATAATCAGAATGGCTCCCACCACGGAGGCCACTAGAAGGAGTATCCGAACAACAGCACGGCTCAGGGCCCGCGTGGCGGGGTAGATGCGAGAGGTCATAAAGCCAGCTTTAGCGAACGGTTCTTTGCAGGTCAACAGGGGGCGGCGGTTGTCGGCTCAGGATGTCGACCGCGGCCATACGCATCGGGGCCGGACAGTCAAGGTGGTGGGCCATGAACGATCCGACCAGCCGGTTCGCGGCATCAATGGTCGACGGCGGGATCGGCTGTATGAGGGCGTCTCCGGCGCGCTCCCAATCGATGAGCCTGTGAATGACGGCGGAGGGGATCGGCGCGGGGCGTGGACCTTTCAGGCGGACGACGCAATTTTCGCAAAACCAGCCGCCGTTGGGAGCGGAGAACCACACGTAGCCCGAGACGGGCAGGGATGACTCGCAACGTATGCATCGTTCAAGGCGGGGCCCAAGTCCCAGCACCCGCGCCAGCCGCAATTCCAGCGAACACAGCCGCGGAAGACTGCCGCCGCGCAAAACCAGCTCGTCGAGCGCGCCCTCGAGCCAGTGGTACAGGTCGGTTCGCGTGGCTCCGCGCGGCACGATTTTGGCAACGACGCCACAAAGGTAGGATGCCACCGCGCAAGCACGCCAGTCCGACCGCAGCGGCGTGCGATGGCGGAGCGGCGAGATTTCGCGGGCGATTGCGAGTCCCTCCGGCCCTCGATCGTGGTAGACCAGCTCACAGGTGTAGAACAAATCGGCGGCGCCAAAGAACAGACTTTTCGGCCGGAAAGCCCCCTTGATCAATGTGTGGAGGCGTCCGGCATCCGGAGACAACCACGTGATGACCAGCGAGGTTTCCGAGAACGGGTATCGGCGGAGCGCGATGGCCGGTGTCTTGAGAATCACGTGGTCGGATTGCGCGGCGTGGAATTGGGCGCCTGGGGAGAATCGGAGTGAATCAATTCGTGGACCAGCTCGACGAGTGAGGCCGACCCGGTGTCGATTTCCCGGCCGGGGAACACGGCGCCGCCCGACACAATGAGCCGCATGGCCTCACCCGTGCTCATGTTCAGCTTTTTGACACTCGAGCGGGGCACCAGGCAGAGCCAGCCGGACGTAGGGTTGGGCGTGGTTGGAATGAAAACCGAAACACATTCCTCATCGGGCGCCGCGGTGCGAATGGCCCACGTGTATTCATTTGGAACCACCGCCGTGATGAACCCCACCGAGAAAATACCGGGACGAGGATACTCGACGACGACCGCCTCCTGGAAGAGCGTCTTCCGCTGCTGGACCAACGAGGTGATGATCTGGCGGGTTGCAATGTAGATCCGGTTGATCAAGGGAAGCTGCGTCAAGAGCCGGTCGCCGAGCTTATAAATTCGCTTCCCAAGGATGTTCCGAACGAACAAACCGACCAGGAATAGCAGGAGCAGCACGATCACCAGGGAAACGATCCGCCAAAGCAGTTCCTGATCGCCCTCGCGAAGGGATTTGGGCAGGAAGATCAGCACCCGGTTTGTGATGAAGGTGAACAGCCAGTTGACGACGAAAGCCGTGACCACGATCGGCGTGACCAGAATCAGGCCGACGATGATGTTTGTTCGAATGGGGCGGAAAATGGATCGGGACATATGCGGAATTATAACACATTTCGCCCGAGTTGATGGGCCATTTTGCGAGCGCCGACCCGGTTCCCGTGTCATCAGGTCGGCGGACTTCGATCCAGCCGCGCGAGGACCCGGTCACGCCCCAAGACTTCGAGAAGTTCGAAGAGTCCCGGTCCCCCTGCCAGTCCGGTGACCGCAACGCGCAGGGGATGGATTAGGTCAGAAGCGGGCACGCCGCGCCGCTCCGCCGTCTCGCGCAATGCGCGCTCGATCGAGGCCGAGCCGAAGTCCGACAGGGCCGCAAAGGCCTCGCGCAGTGCTACAAGATGGTCCCGGGCCCCCTCTTTCTGGAGGCGTTTCCGGACGGCGTCCGCGTCGAATGGATACTGTTCGGTGAAAAAGTAGCCGGCCTGCAGCGGCACGTCGGCCCAGCGTTTGACGCGTTCGCGCAGCAGCGCACAGACGCGGTCGAGATAGTCTTCGGTCACAGAGGGGTCCCACAGGCCATGCGCCTCGAGCTCCTTGCGGAACCTTTCGCGATAGGCGGAGGGAGGCATTCGCTTTAGATACTCGCCGTTCATCCACTCGAATTTTTTGAAATCGAACTGCGCCGGTTTGGATTGGACGCGTTCGAGCGTGAAGGAGGCGATTAATTCCTCGCGCGACATGATCTCGCGCTCGTCGCCGGGGTTCCATCCAAGCAGAGCCAGATAATTGAACAGCGCGTCCGCCTCGTAGCCGTTCTCGCGAAATTCGCCGACGAACGCGGCGCCGTCGCGTTTTGAATAGGGCTTCCCCTGCGCGTTGACGATCATCGGAAGGTGGGCATAGGTCGGGACTGGCGCCCCGAGCGCTTCAAACAGCGCGATGTGGCGGAAGGTGTTCTCGACGTGGTCATCGCCGCGGATGATGTGGGTGATGCCCATCTCGATATCATCCACCACATTAGCCAGATGGAACACCGGCTGACCGTCGGACCGCACGATGACGAAATCGGGCATGTCTGCGGCAGCTTTTTTCATAGGTCCCTTGACCGCATCGTGAAACGCGATATCCCGCCCGGGCATTTTGAATAGGATAGCTTCGCCCTTACCGGTGCCGCCCTTGTCCAGTTTGTAGGCCCGACCCGACCTGAGGAGCTGTTCGGCCGCGGCTAGGTGCGCCTCGCGCCGCTGCGATTGGTAGACCGGCTCGCCATCCGGGTGCAAACCGAGCCAGTCGATCGCGTCCAGCACGGCCCGGATCGCTTCGGGCGTGGACCGCTCCCTGTCGGTATCCTCGATGCGCAACAGGAATTGGCCGCCCTCGTGGCGAGCAAACAGCCAGTTGAAGATGGCCGCCCGCATGTTCCCGATGTGGACATGGCCCGTTGGGCTGGGGGCGAATCGAACGCGTGGAGTCATGGGTTCACCTTGTTGGCGGGTCAGCATGCATCGGGCCGGGAGGCGACACAACGCCAAATCCGCTTGGGTTGCTCTGGTCGGCACGGTAGCATGCTTTGCGAGGAGAGGGTTTCCAATGGACGTGTTGGTAGGTCAATGGAGCACGTCGGAAGGATGGACGTGGTCGAATCGCGATGCGGCTATTCCCTCTACAGCGGACCTGTTTCTGGTGTTTGGCGACCGCGCTATCCTCACCGAACAAGGCGGGGGACCGCTTCGCGACATTCTGCGGCATTCGCCCAACGCCGTCGCGGTGGGCTGTTCTACGGCGGGCGAGATTCTCGGGGAAAGTGTGCGGGAAGGGTCGCTGGCGGTAGCAGCGATCCGATTTCATGCCTCGCGCGTGCGATTGGTTACGGCGCCTATCACTAGGACCACGAGCCGCGAGGCCGGCCAAAGGATCGCCGAAAGCCTGGCGTCACCCGATTTAGCGCACGTTTTTGTTCTGTCCGACGGCCTGGATGTCAACGGCAGTGAGTTGGTGGCTGGGCTTCGCGAAGGACTGCCTTCCGGCGTGCAGGCCACCGGAGGTTTGTCGGCGGACGGAGCGAGGTTCGAACGGACGGGTGTCTGGGTCAACGGTTCATTTCATTCGAACCTGGCCGTGGGCGTGGGTTTCTACGGCCAAGCGCTCCGGATTGGTTACGGCTCGGTGGGCGGATGGGATGCCTTCGGGCCGGACCGACTTGTGACGCGTTCCTCCGGGAATGTCTTGTACGAGCTGGATGGCAGGTCGGCGCTTGCTCTTTACAAACTATATCTCGGCGAATACGCGGAGGGACTGCCGGCATCCGGGTTATTGTTTCCCTTGCTGGTTCGGAAAGATGAGCACGATCCCGGCTTTGTGCGTACGATTATTGCTGTGGATGAAAAGGCTGAGAGCCTGATTTTCGCCGGCGATGTTCCGCAGGGCGCGCTGGCGCGGTTGATGAAGGCGAATTTCGACCGGCTCATCGATGGCGCGAGCGGAGCCGGTGCGCTCGCTCATGAAGCGCTCGGGCGTCGGGCCGCTCAATTGGCCGTGCTGATCAGTTGCGTCGGCCGCAAGCTCATTCTCCGGCAGCGGACGGAAGAAGAGGTCCAGGCCGTGCGCGAGCGCCTGGAGGTCCCTTTGCCGATTGTCGGTTTTTACTCCAACGGAGAAATCTCGCCGAGTCGCGCCGGTGTGCCGACCGATTTCCATAACCAGACCATGACGGTAACCACATTGGCGGAGGACGCATGAGGCAGAACGCGTATCATCCGCTGCTGGTCCGGCAGCTCAAACGGCTTTTGGGAAGCCGAGAGCCGCCCGAGGACTGGCGTCCCCTGCTGAACATCATTGATGAGACGTATCGTCAGGCGGATGAGGACCGACGGCTGCTCGAGCGGTCTCTCGAGCTGAGCTCGCGCGAGCTCCTGCAAGCCAACCGCGACCTCTCGAGGATGTTGCGGATGTGGCCGGATCAGTTTTTTCGCGTACGTTCCGACGGAACCATCCTCGACTGCCATTTCGGCGGATCAGCCGAGCCTGAGGCCTCGACGCGGGCGCGAGGCAGGAAGTTGCAGGAGCTTCCGATTCCCTGCGGAGCGGAGGTCCTATTCGCCCTGCTTGATCGCGCGCGGACAAGCGGAGAACGGTCGGTTGCCGAGACCGAAGGGCTCGGCTCCGGCCGGCCGTCATGGTGCGAGGTCAGTGTGGTGCCGCTCGGCGCTGATGATTTCGTGATCTTGATCCGCGACATTTCGCAGAGGCGTCGCGCGGAGGAGACGGTGAACCGGCTTGCGGCGGTGGTCGAACAGTCCGCAGACGCCGTGGTCATGACCGATACGAATGGGCAGATCCAGTATGTCAATCCCGCCTTCGAACAGATTTTCGGTTATTCGCGAAACGAGGTGCTGGGTCAGAATCCGTCAATCCTGAAATCCGGTCGGCATGACGCCGTGTTTTATGCACGGCTCTGGGAGACGATTCTCTCGGGAGGGGTATGGAAGGGACGGCTGACCGACCGGCGCCGCGATGGGACGCTGGTCGAACTCCTAGCCACCATTTTTCCCGTTCGGGACGCCGCGGGACAGACCCGAAATTTTGTTGCCGTTTCGAAGGATGTGACGCGCGAGACGGAGCTGCAGGAGCAACTGCGGCAGTCTCAGAAGATGGAGGCTATTGGCCGCCTGGCGGGGGGCATAGCCCATGATTTCAACAACCTGCTGACCACCATTTTAGGGAATGCGGACCTCGTGCTTCGCCGCCTAGGCCCCGGCGTCGCGATTCGCAACGAGGTTGAGCAGATTCGCGACTCCGCGCAAGTCGCGGCGAATCTGGTGCATCAGCTTCTCACGTTTAGCCGAAATCAAATCGTCCATCCGAGGCCGGTTCTTCTGAATGAGGCCGTCGAGACCGCGGCAAAGTTGCTCAGCCGACTGCTGGGCAAGGAGAACAAAGTGGAAATCCAGTGCGACGCTCGGGCGGGGTGGATTACCATCGACCCGATTCAGCTTGAGCAAGTTTTGATGAATCTGGCCGTTAACGCGCGCGATGCCATGCCGGGTGGTGGAACTCTGACGATCTCCACCGGCCAAACGATCGTACGGCCCGGCGAGGGCGGCGAATTGTCGGAGCTGGAGCCGGGTTCATATGCGGTCTTGACGGTCTCGGACACAGGGATCGGCATGACTCCCGAGGTGATGTCCCGCATTTTTGAGCCGTTCTTTACGACGAAGGAGGTTGGGCAGGGCACTGGCTTGGGCCTCTCGATCGTCTATGGGATCGTCAAGCAGTGCGGTGGCGCGATCACCGTTCGAAGCGCTCCGAATGCGGGCACTACCTTCACCCTTTTCTTCCCGCAATCGCGAGCGGGCGCCACAGACACGTCAGTGCGGGGACCCCACGAGCCGAGCGCGCGCATCATCCTTGTGGCCGACGATGACCCTGCGGTCCGCAAGCTATCGGCTCAGATTTTGCGAACGTGCGGCTATGATGTCTTGCAGGCCGAACATGGCGAAGAGGCGCTTGCGCTCCTTCGCCAGCACCGCGGCCGGATCGTCCTCCTGCTCAGCGATGTCGTAATGCCCAAAATGAACGGCCTGGAGTTGCTGGAGGCGGTGCAAAAAGAGTTTCCATGTCTGCCCATACTATTGATGTCAGGTTTTCCGCGGACCGAGGGGCGCGATCCGCGCGACATCATAGGCCTACGCGAGTTCGTGAGGAAGCCTTTCACGCCGGAGCAGCTCATCGAAGCGGTCGGCCGGACTCTCGGCGATCAAAAACCGATTATCCCTCGATGAGCTGCCCGACATGTGCGACCACGGCCGACGCCAAACCGCTGAGGTTGTAGCCCCCCTCCAAGATTGAGAGAAGCCGCCCGTCAGCGTAATCGTCGGCCCGCCGGAGGACCCAGTCAGTAAGATCAGCGAAATCGTCGTCGGTCAACGTGAACGATCCTAGAGGGTCATCCACCCGTGAATCGAATCCGGCGGAGAGGATGATCAGATCCGGGCGGAACCTGTCGAGCGCCGGACCCAGTTCCTCCTCGAAGGCGCGGAAAATTTCTTCGCGGCCCGATCCGGCAGGCAGCGGGATATTCAGGGTTGTTCCCATGCCACGGCCCGCTCCGCGTTCGTGCCGGGCGCCCGTGCCGGGATATAGCGGCCACTGATGCACGCTGAAATAAAGAACCGTATCATCGGCATAAAAAATGTCCTGCGTTCCGTTGCCGTGGTGCACGTCCCAGTCGATGATGGCAACGCGTTCGATGTCGTGCTCCACTTGGGCATGGCGCGCGGCGAGTGCGGCGTTATTGAAGAGACAGAACCCCATGCCGCGATCGGCGCTGGCATGATGCCCCGGGGGCCGCACAAGGCAGAAGGCGTTTTTGACCTTTCGCGCGCAAACGGCGTCCACCGCATTCAGAATGCCGCCTACGACATAACGGCAAACTTCCAAAGACCTTGGGCAGATTTCGACATCGCCCGTGCTCAACGTGGTGGCTCCTGAGGCCGTTTCCTGCGCGACGAGATCGATATACTCGGGTGTATGGCAAAGCTCGAGTTCGCGGTCGAGCGCCTCGCGGCAGGGAATTTTTTCGAGATGATCGATCAGGCCCTTGGCGCAGAGGGCGCGAAATGCTGCGTCATATCGCGACGGGCATTCGGGGTGGCCGAGGCCGGTGTCGTGCAGCTTGCAGATCGGATCCGCGACGAGTCCGGTGTGCAGGTATCGCGAAACCATGTCGGAATCATGCGCCAGATGGCTCATCAAAATCAAACATGGCGTGCAAGATCGACAACGCCGCGATCGAGGCCGTGTCTGTCCGGAGCGTCCGCTTGCCGAGAGAGGCGGCCAGAAAGCCGTGTCGCACAAACAGGTCGACCTCGTAGGGCGTCCAACCGCCTTCCGGCCCGATGGCGATCAGCGCGGGCCGCCTCGCCGGGGCGCGGAGAAGCGGCGTCGGGGCGGGCGGATGCAGCAGGATCCTGGAACCCGGCGTTGGCCATGCGGCGAGCCGGTCTTCGATGAGGGGCTTGAGCCGCCGATGGATCTCGACGATCGGTATTCTCGTATCCTGGGCCTGTTGCAGGCCTTCGATGAGAAGAGGGGTGAAGAATGCAGGCTCGAGCACATGAGTGTCGAAGTAGTTTCGATCGACCCGCGCTGCATTTGTGACGAAGATGCGGTCGACGCCCAGCGCAGCGACCTGCGGCCAGAGCCGCTTCATCGCCTTCGGCCGGGGAAGCGCGATCAGGAGGCTCACTGGCGGACGGCGAGGCGCCTCGGGCTGGAACTCGCATTCGATGATGATTTCGGAGTTCCTCAGTTCCGTTATGCGGCCGATGCCGATCGGGCCGTCCTGCAGGCCAATTCGCAGCGTGTCACCGACCTTGGCTCGAAGGACCTCCCGAACGTGTCTTGCGGCTGGTCCGCCGATTCTAGCGCGGCGGCACTCGTCAACGTCTTCGGCTCTCAGGAGGATCAAATTCATTCGAGAACGCGGCGGCCGGCGGGATCGTGACTGAGGAGTTCGTAAAGTCGGCGATAATAGCCGTTCAGCCGCAGCAGGTCCTCGTGCGAGCCCTGCTCTACAATTTGGCCATGCCGCATCACCAGGATGCGGTCGGCGTGCCGAATGGTGGAAAGGCGGTGCGCGATAATGATGGAAGTCCGGCCTTTCATCAGTTTTCGCAGAGCATCCTGGATTAAACGTTCGGTTTCCGTGTCAACGTTCGCGGTCGCCTCGTCCAGGATCAGCAGGATATTGGGGTTGTGCGCGATGGCGCGCGCGAGCGCGAGCAATTGCTTTTCTCCGGTCGAAAGGCCGGCGCCGCGTTCCATCACCTCCGCATCGTATGCGCCCGGCCTCTGCCGAATGAAGGAATCGGCGTTCACGTAACGCGCCGCGTCCTCGATCTGCTCGCGCGGCATATGAGGGTCGAACAGCGCTATATTTTCGGCAATGGTCCCGGCAAAAATGAACGGGTCCTGCATCACAATCCCGATGCGCCCGCGCAGGTCGGCCTGCCGGCAGGCCCGCACATCGACACCGTCTATCCGGACGCAACCGCGCTGGACATCATAGAACCGCGGAATCAGCGCAGTCAGCGTCGATTTTCCGGCGCCTGTTGCCCCAACGATCGCCACGGACTGCCCAGCCGAAATCTTTAGCGAGATATCCCGAAGAACCCACGTTTCACCCTCGTAGGCAAACCATACGCCATCCATTGAAATATCGCCGCGGAAAGGTTCAGGCAGCCGGACCGGGTCGGGAGGGTCGACGATCTCTTCCGGTGTATCGATCAGTCCGAAAACGCGTTCTCCGGACGCCATTGCGGACTGAAGCACATTTGATTTTTCGGCCAAATCGTCGAGCGGGCGGAAGAAATCGCGGACGTAGGCGAGAAAGGCAATCAACTCGCCGATGGTCGGGGACCCCCCTCCGTGCCACGCCATCCAGCCTCCAATACCGAGAATCAGTGCCGCCGCCAGCGCGCCCATGATTTCAGTGGCCGGGAAGGCATAACTAAACCATTTGACCGAATCGAGCATGGCGTCGCGCAGAGCGCCGTTGTGGCTCGCGAAGCGGGCTGCCGCATGGGCTTCGCGGTTGAACAACTGAATCGTTGACATCCCGGCGATGGCCTCCTGCAGGTTCGAGTTCAGAGCGGCCTGCCGGCGTCGGACCCGGCGATGCGCGGCTCGGACGCGCGCGTTCAGCCCGATCAGGATGGCAAGCATCGCGGGCAGCAAGGCCGCCATAATGGCCGCCAGACGCACGTCGAGGTAGAACATGTAGGCCAGCACACCAGCGAGCATCAACACGTCGGTCGTAAGGCCGACGAGTCCGTCCGTCAGCAGGCGCTGCATGGCCTCCACGTCGGAGCCTACGCGCGTCATGAGCCGTCCGACCGGATGTCGGTCGAAGAATCGGAAGGGCAGGCGAAGGATCTTGTCAAAAATGTCGGCCCGCATGTCGAAGAGCATGCGCTGGCCGAGCCATGAGAGCAGATAACCCTGCGCGACGCGCATCGCGAACGCGCCGAAAGCGATCGCCACGTAAAGCGCGGCGATCCGCAGCAAAAAGGCCCATCGCTCGCCCGCGGGGCGCTCGGTGGCCAGCAGGGCGTGGTCCGTCGCATCGCGGATCAGGAGGGGAAGGGTATTTGAGAAAAGGGAGAGCGGAACTACCGCGGCCACGGCCAAGGCCATCCAGCCGGCGTAGGGCCGCACGTATGCCAACATGCGGGCAAACAGGCCGCGGTCGAACAATTTGGCCGGAATTTCGGATTCTACATGTTCCATGTCAAACTGGGCTTCCCGAAAGATGCCGGCACCACAAACTGGACGGCTGATGGAAGCGCCGCCTCATGCAGGATCCTCCAGGCGCGCCTCGAGCCGCTGGATTTCATCGAGTTCCCGATAATAGCCTGATTGGTTGACCAGCTCCTCATGCCGGCCGTCCTGCACGATCCGGCCGCCATCCAGCACGATGATTCGGTCGGCGTGTCGGAGGGTGGAGACGCGGTGACTGATCAGCAGTACCGTTTTGCCCCGAATCGCGGGAATCAGCGCGTCGAGAATTTTGGATTCCGTTTGGGTGTCCACTGCGGAGAACACATCGTCCAGCACCAGAATTTGCGGCTCTCGCGCGAGCGCGCGGGCCAGCGCCGCGCGGCGGCGCTGGCCGCCCGACAAGGTCACGCCGCGCTCGCCGACCGGGGTATGGAATTCCTGAGAGAACTCGCGGATCTCATCGGTCAGATGCGCAATGGCCGCAACTCGTCGAATCGCGGCCTCGTGTGTGGCAAAGGGATCCTCCGCCGGCTCCAGCCCGAATGAAAGATTGCCGGCGACCGTGTCGGAAAACAAAAAGGGCTCCTGTTGGACCATGCCGATCCTACGCCGCAGCTCCGCGAGCGGAATTCGGTTGATGGGCACGCCGCCGATTAGAATCTCGCCTTCGGAGGGGTCGAAGAGTCGCGCGAGCAGAGCGGCCATCATCGTTTTGCCGCTCCCCGTGGGGCCGGTGATTCCGAGACACTGGCCCGCGGGAATGTGAAGGGTGATGCCGTTCAGGATGTTGCGCTCCCCAAGCCGCAGGCAGACGCCGCGGAAGTCGATGCCGGCGCCAGCGGGGAAGGGGACCGCGACGGCCGGTGGCGGATCAACAACGTCGGGCCGGGCATCGAGGATTTGCCGGACGCGAGACCAGCTCGTTCTCCCGCGCTGAAACAAATTTATCGTCCAGCCGAGCGCGAGCATCGGCCACTGGAGGAACACGAGGTGTTGCTGGAACTGGACGTAGACGCCGAGCGAAATTTCCCCGCGGAGAATCTGGTGACCTGCGAAGACCAGCAACAGCACGGCGCCGATCCAGTACAGAAACATCATAAACGGCCAGACCGGCTCCTCGATCCGGGATAGCGCCATGTTGCGGCGGATAAACTCGCGGTTGAGTTCGGCAAAGCGATGGCGGCGTCGGTCTTCAATCCCAAATCCCTTGATTGTGCGGATCCCCGCGAAGGTCTCCTGGGCAAAATTCGCAATGGTGGAGAACTGTTCCTGGGCGAGGTCGTAATATCTGCGGACAAGCCGGATCAGGACAAAAAACAGCACGCTGATGACCGGCAGCAGCGCGGCGACGATGGCGGCTAGCCGCACATTCGTTGTGAACATCACGCCGAAGGCGAGGGGAAACCCTAAAGCCATTCTGGATCCCTGCAAAAGCCCCTGCCCGATCATTTCGCGTATCGCAGCCAGGTCGGAGGACATCTTGGTCATCAGATCGCCCGTCCGCTCACGCTGAAAGAATGCGGCGTCCATCTGTGTCAGGTGCTGGAAAACGTCCCGCCTCAGGTCATGTTCCACACGGTTCGCAAGCCCCAAGAGGGTGCGGCGCATCGCCACCGAGCACGCGAAGACCGTCGCGGCGATTCCCAGGAAGGCGGTCAGTCCAATGGCGGTGTCTGCGGGGGGTGTGCCCTCCTGCATCCCATCAATCACCTTGCGCAGGACGATTGGGTTCGCGACGCTGCCGGCGAGGTAGAGCGAGACGCACAGCGCGCCGAGTGCGACGCTCCCGCGATACACCCGCAGGTAACGGTTTAACCGATGGGAGCTGGTAGACACGGCTGAAAACCCTGCTAAAACACTTGGAGAATCGCAATGGCGGATAAGCGCTTACGACGGGATTAATTGACGGCGGCCCGGTGATGGGTGGATCGGTGCCTCAATGTGCATCGGCTTTGGCGACGAGAGACGTGGTGCCGCAGTCCCAGCAGCCGCGCCACATTTCGTTTCCTTCGATCCTTCACTTGCCGTCCGCAGTCCAACGTGGCTATGCGGAAATCGTGAAAAAAGTTCAAAGAAGGTATTGACAGGAACGACGATATTGCGGCATACATGTTCGGATAAATCGCATGCACGCGCGGGGTGCGCGTGGGGCGACGGCGAAACAACTGCAGATAATCGCATCTCCTGAATTTCCACCGTTTGAGGAAGGTCAGGGGTCGGGGTCTGTTGTCTGCATTTGTTTTGCCGAGAATCGACGCCCACGTAGCTCAGTCGGTAGAGCACGTCCTTGGTAAGGACGAGGTCGGCCGTTCGATCCGGCTCGTGGGCTGATTCAGAGCCGATTTGGTGTGAACAGTGAGTTGAATGCAGTGACACGCGAGGAGAAAACGAAACATGGCGAAGGATAAATTCGAGCGAAAGAAGCCGCACGTCAACGTAGGGACAATCGGCCACGTGGACCATGGCAAGACCACCTTGACAGCGGCGATCACCCACGTGCAATCCTTGAAGGGCTTGGCGCAAGAGGTCACCTATGACCAGGTCGCCAAAGCTTCAGAGGCGCAGGGTCGCCGCGACCCGACGAAAATCCTGACCATTGCGATTTCGCACGTTGAGTACGAGTCGGAGAAGCGCCACTACGCTCACGTGGACTGCCCCGGCCACGCGGACTATGTGAAAAACATGATCACGGGCGCGGCGCAGATGGACGGCGCGATTCTCGTGGTCAGCGCGGTGGACGGCCCGATGCCGCAGACCAAGGAACACATCCTCCTCGCGCGGCAGGTGGGCGTTCCGGCCATTGTCGTATTCCTTAACAAAGTGGATTTGGTCGATGACCCCGAACTCTTGGACCTTGTCGAGCTCGAGATCCGCGAGCTGCTGAACAAGTACGAGTTCCCAGGCGATGAGACGCCGATTATTCGTGGCTCCGCACTCAGCGCGTTGAAGGCGTCCAGCAAGGACGATCCGGGCGCCAAGTGCATTCAGGAGCTAATGGATGCGATCGACACTTTCATTCCCGAGCCGGTGCGCGCGGTGGACCAGCCGTTCCTTATGCCGATTGAGGACGTCTTCTCCATCGAGGGCCGAGGGACGGTGGTGACGGGCCGAGTGGAGCGCGGCGTCGTCAAGGTCGGCGATGAGGTGGAAGTGATCGGCCTGCGGCCGACCCAGAAGACGACCGTTACCGGTGTTGAGATGTTCCGCAAACTGCTCGACGAGGGACGCGCGGGCGACAACATTGGCGCACTGCTTCGTGGCATGAAAAAGGAGGACGTAGAGCGCGGGCAGGTGCTTGCCAAACCCGGCACGGTGACCCCCCACACGCAGTTCAAGGCCGAGGTCTACGTGTTGAGCAAGGAGGAAGGCGGCCGCCATACGCCCTTCTTCAAGGGGTATCGTCCGCAGTTTTATTTCCGGACCACGGATGTCACGGGTGACATCACGTTGCCGGCGGGTGTGGACATGGTCATGCCGGGCGACAACGTGAACCTCGAGGTCACGCTGATCACGCCGATCGCGATGGAAAAGACCATGCGGTTCGCGATTCGCGAGGGCGGCCGTACGGTCGGCGCCGGACGCGTAACGGAGATCATCAAATAAAGGGGGATTGTTTGCCGGCCGACGGCGGATGGTGTTTATATCCGGCCCCGGCGGAGGCGCGCTATGCCACGTGAAATCATCACACTGGCGTGCACGGAGTGCAAACGCCGCTCCTACACGACCACGCGGAACAAGCGGAAAGGCGGGGAGCGGCTCGAGCTCAAGAAATACTGCCGCTTCGAGCGCAAACACACGGTGCACCGCGAAGTGAAATAGGGAGGGCGTCCGGTAGGGCAGTAGCTCAACTGGCAGAGCACCGGTCTCCAAAACCGGGTGTTGGGGGTTCAAGTCCCTCCTGCCCTGCCATCGATCCGGTTAGTTTGGCGCGTGAAGAAATTGAACCAGTATATCGGGCAAGCTCGTATCTTTCTCGGCGAGGTGCAGACTGAACTCAAGAAATGCACCTGGCCGACGCGCTCCGAGTTGTTTGAATCGACGGTTGTCGTTGTTGCGGCGGTCGCGATTCTCGGGGTTGTCGTCGCGTTCAGCGATCTGGTGCTGGGCGTCGTGTTGAGGGTGGTCACGCGGTAGGTTTGCGAGTGGTGGTCATGCAAAAGCAATGGTTTGTGCTTCACACGCTTTCCGGGCAGGAGGGAAAGGTAAAGGAGAGCATCGAGCGGCGCATCAAGATCGAGGAGATGCAGGACTACATCGAGCAGGTCCTGATCCCGACCGAGAAGGTCACTGAGACCAAGCAGCAGAAGAAAATCACGACCACTCGGAAATTTTTCCCGGGCTATGTGCTCATCCACATGTGCCTATATGACGATAACAAACAGCTTGTGGAAAAAAGCTGGTACTTCATCCAGAATACGCCCGGCATCATCGGTTTCATCGGCGGCGACCGGCCAGTCCCGCTGCGGGACGAGGAGGTCAACAGCCTCCTAAGTCAGATTGAGGAAACCAAGGACAAGGTCAAACCCAAGGTAACTTTCGAACCGGGCGAGACGGTAAAGATCAACGACGGCCCGTTTATGAATTTCAGTGGCGTGATCGAGGAGGTGGACCCGGAGCGCGGCAAGTTGAAGGTCGCGGTGTCGATCTTTGGCCGGTCGGCCCCGGTGGAGCTGGAGTATTGGCAGGTCGAGCGCGCATGAGGAGGGGCCGGTTTCGACCGGCCGCATGCTTGAACATCACGTTTCCATAAGGTGCCGAGATGGCAAAGAAAGTTGTAGCGATTGTCAAACTGCAGATTCCCGCGGGACAGGCAAATCCGGCGCCGCCAGTGGGCCCGGCGCTGGGTCAGCAGGGCGTCAACATCATGGCGTTCTGCAAGGAATTCAATGCCGCCACCCAGAAGGACGCCGGACTGGTTATTCCCGTGATTATCACGGTGTATCAGGACAAGTCCTTCTCCTTCGTCACAAAAAGCCCGCCTGCCTCGACACTGCTCAAGCGCGCGGCCGGGATTGCGAAGGGCTCCGGAACACCCAATCGCGAGAAGGTGGGCAAGGTGACCCGCAAGCAATTGATGGAGATCGCGAAGATCAAGGAAAAGGATTTGAACGCACGAGATCTGGAACATGCGTGCCGCATGATCGAAGGAACGGCGCGCAGCATGGGAGTCGAGGTGGTGGACTGATGCCAAAGCACGGAAAAAAGTATCGCGCGGTTGCGGCGAAGGTGGATCGCGGCAAGCTCTATGAGCTCGAGGAAGCCATCGCCTTCCTGAAGGCCAACAAATACGCCAAATTTGACGAAACGGCGGAAATCGCCTTCCGCCTGGGTGTGGATCCGACGCAGTCGGACCAGAACGTCCGAGGCACGGTTGTTCTGCCCCATGGAACGGGCAAGAAGGTCCGCGTGCTGGTGTTTGCCACCGGCATGCAGGCCGATGCCGCTCGCGAAGCCGGGGCGGATTACGTCGGTTTCGAGGACCTCGTGGAGAAGATCGCCGGCGGCTGGACCGATGTGGATGTGGTGATTTCCACGGCGGAATGCATGAAGGAGGTCCGCAAGCTGGGTAAGGTTCTCGGTCCTCGTGGACTGATGCCGAACCCCAAGTCGGGCACGGTCACGGAAGACACGGCGTCGGCTGTCAAGCAGTTCAAGGCGGGGCGCGTCGAATTTCGAATGGATAAAAACGGGAACGTGCACGTTCCATTCGGAAAGCTTTCGTTCCCGCTGCAGGCGCTCGTTGATAACTGTCGGGCGGTTATCGAGGCCGTTCAGCATGCCCGGCCGCCGGCGGCAAAAGGGACGTACATCAAGCGTTGTACGGTGACGTCGACCATGGGGCCTGGGCTGCATGTCAACGTCCGCGACGCGGTGGCGGCTGCGGCATAAGGAGCGGACCATGAGAGCGGAAAAGGTTTCCATGCTCAACGAGGTGCGGACGAAATTGTCCGGCACCAAGTTCTTTTTCCTGGCCAACTACCAGGGAATGTCAGTTGGCAAGACCGACGACCTGCGCAGGCGGCTCCGGGCGCAGAAGGCATCCATGCAGGTGGTGCAAAACAAGCACTTCCTGATGGCTGTCAGAGATCTGGGTTATCCGGAAATCGATACCCGGGCGCTTCGCGGCCCATCGGCCATGATTTTCGGGCAGGGGGATGTCGTTGCCGTCGCCAAGGTGTTGAAGGATTTTATTCGCGAGAACGAAAAGCCGGTCGTCAAGGTCGGTGGGCTGCAGGGGCGGTGGCTGTCGCGCGAGGATGTGGACAGCCTGGCTGCGCTCCCGTCCCGCGAAGTGCTCCTGGGCCAGGTGGTCGGGACGATCGCGGCGCCGATGTCGCGCCTGGTTGGCGCGTTGCAGCAGAAGGTAGCCAGCGTGCTGTATGTGCTGAAAGCCTATGCGGACAAGAAGGGGCAGACCTCTCAGTCCGCGTAAGGCGGGGAATTAACGAAGCGAAGGAGAGTAAACATGTCGGAAGCCACGCAGAAAATGGAAGAAATTGTCTCCGCCATCGAGCAGATGACGGTGTTGGACCTGTCCAAGCTGGTCAAATTGTTGGAAGAGCGTCTGGGGGTGACAGCCGCGGCCCCGGTTGCCGTTGCGGCGGCGCCCGGAGCGGCAGGTGCTGCCGCGGCGGCGGCGGCCCCCGCTGAGGAAAAGACGGAATTCACGGTGGTGCTCGCATCGGCCGGCGCGAACAAGATCCAGGTGATCAAGGAGCTTCGCGCGCTGACGAACCTCGGTTTGAAGGAGGCGAAGGATCTTGTCGAGGGCGCTCCCAAGACCATCAAGGAGGGCGCCTCGAAGGAAGAGGCAGCGAATATCAAGGCGAAGCTGGAAGCTGCCGGCGCCAAAGTCGAAGTCAAGTGATGTTCGTCGTTCCGATGGCCATGCGGTTGGACGGCGGACGAGGCCGCAGTCCAACCGATGGCCATTTGGTTTCGGAAGGTTGGGGTCGAAGCGCAAGACGATGGGTCCTCGATGGGCTCAGCGCCCGAAGGTGAGACATGGCGAATCGGATCAACTACGGCAAACTGAAGGATATTCTGGAACCGCCGGATCTTATTGAGATCCAACTGAACTCCTATCGGGACTTTTTGCAGCTCGACACGCCGCCGACCAAGCGCAAGCGAATTGGGTTGCAGGCGGTATTCAAAGAGGTGTTCCCGATCGAGAGTTACGATGGGAAAGTCGTGCTCGACTTTGTCAAGTACGACATTTCAGAGCCGAAAATGGGTCCCCTCGAGTGCCTGCGCGAGGGCCAGTCCTACGCCGCGCCCCTTTATGTCACCTTCCGCCTCAAGGACGGCGATGAAGTGCGGGAGGAGGACGTCTACATGGGTGAGGTGCCGTTGATGACCCACCAAGGCAGTTTCATCATCAACGGCGCGGAACGAGTGGTCGTCAGCCAGCTCCACCGTTCGCCCGGTATCTGCTTTGAACAGAATCTGCATCCGAACGGGACGATGCTCTACTCGTTCCGCATCATCCCGGATCGGGGATCATGGCTCGAGGTCCAGTTTGATACATCGGACAACCTCCACCTGTACCTGGACCGAACCCGGCGCCGACGCAAGTTCCTCGTTTCCACTTTCCTTCGCGCGCTCGGCTACGACACGGATGATGATTTGTTGTCACTCTTCTACACGATCGAGGATCTCGATCTGAAGGGCGCCGTCTCGGACGAGCAGATCCGGCACCGCGTCCTGCGCGACGATGCGATCGACCTGAACTCCAACACGGTCCTCGGTCGCCGCTTCGAGCCGATCACTCGCGATCTCGTCAAGTCGATGAAGGTGGCGGGAATTGAGTCGGTCCGGGCGGTTAATGTGTCCTGGGATGAGGGGCTCCTGCTCAAGACGATTCAGAAGGATCCGACGCGCAGCACGGACGAGGCCCTCAAGGACATTTACACAAAACTGCGTCCCGGCGATCCGCCGACGATTTCGAATGCGAAGCAGTTACTCAAGCGTATTTTCTTCGACCCGCGGCGGTACGACCTCGGCCGCGTCGGGCGGTATAAAATCCAGCAGAAGCTGGGGCTTCCCGAAATGGCGGACGGCGACGAGGCCCGAATTCTGCACAAGGAAGACCTGATCGCCGCCATCAAATATCTCGTCAATCTCCGAAAAGGCGAGGGCACGGTGGACGACATCGACCACCTCGGCAGCCGCCGGGTTCGGACGGTTGGCGAGCTGCTGGAGAACCAGTGCCGCGTGGGCCTGGCTCGTACCGAGCGGCTCGTGAAGGAGCGGATGACGATATTCGACACGTCGACTGAAAAATTGACGCCGCAGAAGCTGATCAATCCAAAGGCTCTTTCCGCGGTGATCCGCGATTTCTTCGGGCGTAGCCAGTTGTCGCAGTTTATGGACCAGACAAACCCGCTGGCGGAGTTGACGCACAAGCGACGCTTGAGCGCCCTCGGCCCGGGGGGCCTGTCGCGGGAGCGCGCGGGTTTTGAGGTCCGCGACGTGCATTCAAGCCATTACGGCCGGATTTGCCCGATCGAGACGCCGGAAGGCCCGAACATCGGGCTGATCTCCTCGCTTTCCACGTACGCGCGGGTCAACGCTTTCGGTTTCATCGAAAGCCCCTATCGAAAAGTCATCGAGGGGCGAGTGACCGACGAGGTGGACTATCTCACGGCCGATCAGGAGGAAAACTACGTTATCGCTCAGGCGAATGCGCCGGTGGATGAGAATGGCCGGTTCGTGGGCAAGACGGTTCCCGTGAGGTATCGGGGCGACTTTCTCGAGGTGCCGCCGGACCGCGTCGACTATATTGATCTATCTCCCAAGCAGTTGGTGTCCGTGGCAGCCAGTTTGATCCCCTTCCTCGAGCATGATGACGCGAACCGCGCGCTGATGGGTTCCAACATGCAGCGTCAGGCGGTCCCGCTTCTCCGGTCCGAGCGGCCGTATGTGGCGACGGGCATGGAGGCCAAGGTGGCGAGGGACTCTCGCGTGATCGTTCTGGCGGAGGCGCCGGGCAAGGTCGCCTATGTCTCGGCCTCGAAGATCATCGTTTCCGTTGATGGCGAGATGCCGACCAAAAAGACGCCCAAAAGCGACTACCAGGTCTACGAGCTTCGGAAGTTCATGCGCTCGAACGGGGGGACCTGCATCAATCAGAAACCGATCGTGCGGGTGGGCCAGCGGGTCAAGAAGGGCGATGTGCTGGCCGACGGCCCCTGCACGGACCAGGGCGAGCTGGCGCTGGGCAAGAACGTGCTGGTCGCGTTCATGCCGTGGTGCGGCTACAATTTCGAGGACGCCATCCTGATCAGCGAGCGCCTCGTGCGGGAGGACGTCTACACGTCGATTCACATTGAGGAATTTGAATGCGGGGCGCGGGACACCAAGCTGGGGCCCGAGGAGATCACGCGGGATATTCCCAACGTCGGAGAGGATGCCTTAAAGAACCTCGATCATGACGGCGTGGTCCGCATCGGGGCGGAGGTGAAGCCGGGAGATATTCTGGTCGGGAAGATCACCCCGAAGAGCGAGACGGAGCTCGCGCCTGAAGAACGGCTGTTGAGGGCCATTTTCGGCGAGAAGGCGGCTGACGTGAAGGATACGTCCCTCACGGTACCGTCGGGGACCTACGGCATCGTCATGGATGTGAAGGTCTCGGCCCGCCAGGACAACAAGGAGACGAAGCTCACGCCGGCCGAGCGAAGAAAGCAGATCAAGCAAATCGAGACGGAGTTCGCCGAGAAGCATGAACGGCTCACAGAGGACCTCACCGAGGCGTTGAGTAATATCCTTCTCGGAGAAAAGATCCCGCTCGACGTTGTCAACGTGGAAACGGGCGAGGTGATCATTCCGGCGAACCGCAAGATCACCAAGACTCTGTTGCGGAAGCTGGCCGCGGCGTACAACCACATCGAGATCGACCCGAGTCCGATCCAGTTGAAGATCCAAACGATTATCAACGAGTATGCGGCCAAGTTTTCGGACCTCGAGCTCGAGCGTGACCGCCAGCTCGATCGGATTGAGAGCGGCGACGAAATCGAGTCGGGGATCATCAAGCAGGTCAAGGTGTATGTGGCCAGCAAGAAGAAGCTCTCAGTCGGCGACAAGATGGCGGGTCGCCACGGCAACAAGGGCGTCATTGCCAAGATTGTCCCGGACGAGGACATGCCCTTCCTCCCGGACGGTACTCCGGTCGACATTGTGCTCAACCCGCTGGGCGTGCCGAGCCGCATGAATGTGGGTCAGGTGCTGGAGACGCACCTCGGCATCGCCTGCCGCATGCTGGGCATCCACGCGGCGACGCCGGTGTTCGACGGCATCTCGGAGAAGGCCATCCGGGAGCTGATGGTCAAGGCCGGCCTCGACGAGGATGGCAAAACCGTTCTTTATGACGGGCGCACGGGTGAGCCGTTCGACCAACGCGTGATGGTTGGCGTGATCTACATGCTTAAACTTCACCACCTGGTTAGCGACAAGATTCATGCCCGGGCGGTCGGCCCGTATTCGCTGGTCACTCAGCAGCCGCTTGGCGGCAAGGCGCAGTACGGCGGTCAGCGGTTCGGCGAGATGGAGGTCTGGGCAATGGAGGCCTATGGCGCGGCCTACGCGCTGCAGGAACTCCTCACGGTGAAGAGTGACGACGTGCAGGGTCGAACCCGGATCTATGAATCGATCGTGAAGGGCGAAAACGTCCTCGATGCCGGGATGCCGGAGTCCTTCAACGTGTTGATGAAGGAGATGCAAAGCCTCGCGCTCGACATCCGCGTTCACCGCGGAAAGGAGTCCTAGGCGTCAGAGGCCGTCAGGCGGAGCGGAGATCGATCCTATGGCAGAACATACCAGCGCAGCGCATTGGTTGAGCACGGAGCCAGCCTTCAGTGGCTTCGATTGGGCCAGTATCACCGTGGCGTCGCCGGAGACAATCCGGTCGTGGAGCCGCGGAGAGGTCAAAAATCCGGAAACCATCAACTACCGCACCTTCAAACCGGAGAAGGGGGGGCTGTTCTGCGAAAAAATCTTCGGACCCACAAAGGACTGGGAGTGCGCCTGCGGAAAATACAAGCGGATTAAGCATAAAGGGGTCGTGTGCGACCGCTGCGGGGTTGAAGTCACCCTCGCCCGCGTTCGACGCGAGCGCATGGGACACATTGAGCTGGCCGTCCCCGTTTCGCACATCTGGTTCTTCAAATGTACGCCCAGCCGCATAGGGCTCGTGCTCGACATGTCCAGCCGCAACCTCGAGCGCGTCCTTTACTACGAGGATTATGTGGTCGTTGACCCCGGCGACACCCCGCTTCAGGAAAAACAGCTCCTGAGCGAAATGGAGTTTCGCGAGGCCCAGGACAAGTATGGCGACGCCTTTATCGCTAAGATGGGCGCCGAGGGCATCCGCGATCTCATGCGCAAAATCAACCTTGATGAGTTGATCGAGCAACTCGACCGGGAAATGGCGGAGACGCGGAGCAAGCAGACCAAGAAAAAATTGACCAAGCGCATCAAGGTTCTTGATGCGTTTCGAAGGACAAACTCGCGCCCCGAATGGATGATTCTCGAGGTCCTTCCCGTGATTCCTCCAGAACTGCGCCCGCTGGTGCCGCTGGAGGGCGGCCGGTTTGCAACGTCAGACCTCAATGACCTTTATCGCCGCGTGATCAACCGGAACAACCGGTTGAAGAACCTGCTGCAACTAAAGACACCGGACGTCATCATTCGAAATGAAAAGCGGATGTTGCAGGAGGCGGTGGACGCCCTTTTCGACAACGGTCGACACGGTCGCGCCGTGACCGGGGCGGGGAACCGGCCGCTCAAATCGCTCTCCGACATGCTCCGCGGCAAGCAGGGGCGATTTCGCCAGAATCTGCTCGGCAAGCGCGTGGACTACTCGGGCCGCTCCGTGATCGTCATCGGTCCGGAATTGAAGCTCAACCAGTGCGGCCTGCCGAAGAAGATGGCGCTGGTCCTCTTTGAGCCGTTCATCATCCGCCGGCTCAAGGAATTGGGGATCGTGCACACGGTTCGATCGGCGAAAAAGATGATCGAGCGCGAAGGGGATGAGGTTTGGGATATTCTCGAAGAGGTCACGCGCGGTCACACGGTGATGCTCAACCGAGCGCCCACCCTGCATCGTCTCTCCATTCAGTCATTCGAGCCGGTGCTCATCGAGGGAGAGGCGATCCGTATTCATCCCCTGGTGTGCACGGCTTACAACGCCGACTTCGACGGCGACCAGATGGCGGTACATGTCCCGCTGTCCATCGAGGCGCAGTTGGAATCGCGCCTGCTCATGCTGGCGCCCAACAACATTTTTTCGCCTTCCAGCGGCAAACCGATCATGACGCCGACGCAGGATATCGCGCTCGGCTGCTACTATCTGACCATCGAGTCGCAAGAGGACCGCATTCGCCGCCGCATGGCGCCAAAGCCAGCGGATCAAATCGAGCACCTTCCACTTTTCAACGATGCTCACGAGGTCCATACCGCTTTTGACGAGAAGGCCGTACGGATTCATGACCGTATCCGGCTGCGCAACCCCGACTACCGGCGGGACACGTATTACGGGGACAAGACCCGCTCGGTGATCGAAACCACCGTCGGGCGCGTTTTCTTCAACGAGATCTGGCCGGACTCACTCGGCTTCTTCAACGGCCCGGTCCCGAAGAAGAAGCTCGAGGAGCTAATTTTCCGCTGTTACCAGATCGCCGGCCACGATGAAACGGTTCGATGCCTAGACCGGTTGAAAGCGCTCGGGTTTGAGTACGCCACGTTGGCGGGGGTCTCGATCGGCCTCGTCGACATGATCATCCCTGCCGAGAAGGACGCCATCGTCAGCGATGCCCAGAAGCAGATTCAGGAGGTGGAAAACCAGTATCGCAAGGGCATCATCACCGATGGCGAGCGCTACAACAAGATCATCGACATCTGGACGCACGCGACCGACCGGGTGTCGAGCGTGCTCTTCGGAGCGCTCGAATTCAATGATTTCGATAAGGGCCGGCGCGACGTCAACCCGCTGTTCATGATGGTGGACTCGGGCGCCCGCGGCAACCGGCAGCAAATCCGGCAGCTCGCGGGAATCCGAGGGCTTATGGCGAAGCCGTCCGGCGAAATCATCGAGAAGCCCATTCTTTCCAATTTCCGCGAGGGCCTAAGCGTGCTGGAATACTTCATCTCCACGCACGGCGCCCGAAAAGGATTGGCTGACACCGCGCTCAAGACGGCCGATGCCGGTTATCTGACCCGCAAGCTCGTCGACGTCGCCCATGACGTGATCATCATCGAGCAAGACTGCGGCACGCTGAACGGTATCGACATCAAGCCCATCATGGAGGGCGACGAGGAGCTGGTGCCCCTTGCCGCGCGCATCCTGGGACGGACGGCGGTCGACGATATTCGCCATCCGGCCACAAAGGAGATCATCGTGGCGGCGGGCCAGGAAATCGACGAGAAGGCGCGCGACATCATCGCGAGCCTGGGAATGGAGTCCGTTCGCATCCGCAGCGTTCTGACCTGTGAGTCGAGGGGCGGCGTGTGCGCCCGGTGTTATGGCCGGAACCTCGCCACCAATCGGCCCGCACAACTCGGGGACGCGGTCGGCATCATCGCCGCCCAGTCGATCGGCGAGCCCGGAACGCAGTTGACGATGCGCACCTTCCACATCGGCGGCACTGCGGCGGCCGTCTTCAAACAACCTCAGATCATCGCGCGCAACAACGGCGTAGTGCGATATCACGACCTCCGGACGGTGCGGACCCAGGAAGGCACCTTCGTCGTGCTGAACAAGAACGGTGTGATCGGAATTTATGACGACGAGGGGCGCGAGCTTGAGAAATACACGCTGGTCATCGGCGCTACCATCTCGATTGAGGATGGCGGCGCTGTCAAGAAGGGGCAGTCCTTCGTCAAATGGGATCCGTACAACGTGCCGATCTTGTCCGAGCAGCGGGGCTTGATCGAGTTCCACGATTTCATCGAAGGAGTGACCGTCAAGAAGGAGGTCGACGAATCAACGGGTCTTGAGGGGGTCGTTGTGCTGGAGCACAAGGAGGATCTCCATCCGCAGATTGTTCTGAAGGATCCGGATACCAATCAGGTGATCAGCTACTACTCGATTCCCGCGGGCGCGCACGTGGTCGCGAAGGAGGGCGAGATTGTGGTGGCCGGCGCCATGCTGGCGAAGACGCCGCGCAAGATGGTCAGCACGAAAGACATCACGGGCGGACTGCCGCGGGTGGCCGAACTGTTTGAGGCCCGGCGGCCCAAGGACGCGGCGGAAATCGCGCGGATCGATGGAATTGTCGAATTCGGCGGGACGGTTCGCGGCCGCCGGAAACTGATTGTCCGCGACCCCGTGACCGGTGACGAGGAAGAGCACTTGATTCCGATGGGCAAGCACGTCGTCGTGTTCCGCGGCGACCGCGTGAAAAAGGGCCAGCAGCTCACGGAAGGACCCGTGGTTCCGCAGGAGATTCTAGAGGTGTGCGGACCCCAGGAGTTGCAGGAATACCTCGTCAACGAGGTGCAAACCGTCTATCGACTGCAGGGCGTCGAGATCAACGACAAGCACATCGAGATCATCGTGCGCTCCATGTTGAAGAAGGTCCGCATCACCGATCCCGGCGACACGGATTTTCTGTGGGGCGAGCAGGTGGAGAAACACCACTTCCTCGACGTGAACCAAAAGGCCCTGGCGGAAGGCAAGCGGCCGGCGCAGGCGTCGCCAGTCCTGCTCGGCATCACGAAAGCCTCGCTCGAAACCGAAAGCTTTATTTCCGCTGCGTCGTTCCAGGACACGACACGCGTGCTGACCGATGCGGCGACCTTGGGGCGCGTCGACTACCTGCGTGGATTCAAGGAAAACGTCATCATGGGTCATCTGATCCCGGCGGGCACAGGATTCAGCATGTACCGCAATATCAAGCTTGTGCCCCTCGCCGAACCGATAACGGCGGAGGAACTGCTCGGAGACCGACTGGGCGGCGGGGAAACCAAGGACTCCGCGACGAACGCGTAGAAGTTGCCAGACGGGCGCGGAGCTTGCTAAACTCCCCGCCCTTTCTCGAACGCAGAGGACGATATGCCGACAATCAATCAATTGGTGAGAAAGGGGCGGCAGCCCCCCAAAACGAAGAGCAAATCGCCTGCGCTGCAAAAATGCCCGCAGCGCCGGGGAGTTTGTCTGCTTGTGAAGACGATGACGCCGAAAAAGCCAAATTCGGCGCTTCGCAAAATCGCGCGCGTTCGGTTGACCAACGGCGTGGAAGTTACCGCTTACATCCCCGGAGTGGGCCACAACCTTCAAGAGCACAGCATGGTGCTTGTGCGCGGCGGTCGCGTAAAAGACCTGCCCGGCGTTCGCTACCACATCATTCGGGGCACGCTCGATTGCGCAGGCGTCAACGAACAGCCCGGCTGGGGCCAGCGTAAGCGGGGCCGCTCCAAGTACGGCACCAAGCGCCCGAAGCCCGAAGGCGCCAAGAAATAAGAGGGGGACAGAGTTCTTCCATGAGACGACGTCGTGCCGAAAAACGTCCGAAAGTGCCGGACCTCCGCTACAACAGCGTAGAGGTTGGCGGCCTGATCACCAAGGTCATGCGGCGTGGCAAACGCGCTGTCGCCGAGCGAATCGTCTACAGCGCGCTGGATGCCATCGCCGAACAGACCAAGCAGGACCCGTTGGAAGTGCTGAAAGCCGGCCTCGAGAACGTCAAACCGAAGGTCGAAGTCAAGTCCCGGCGCGTCGGTGGCGCAACCTACCAGGTTCCTGTCGAAGTCGAGCCCGACCGCCAGACGGCTCTAGCCATGCGCTGGATTGTCACTTACGCCAAGGAGCGCAAAGGCCTTCCCATGCGGCGTGCCCTCGCCATGGAAATCATCGACGCCTCCAAGAATCAGGGCAACGCCGTCAAGAAGAAGGAAGACACCCACAAGATGGCGCAGGCCAACAAGGCATTCGCTCATTATCGATGGTGATCGTGCTCCGACCGCGCCATGCCCCCCGCCGCCCCCAGCGCCCAGCCGCCTTCCGCCACGCGTTCTAAGCGTGAGGCGGAGGGGCGGTCCCATGCGCTGGCGGATATCCGGAATATCGGGGTCATCGCGCACATCGACGCGGGCAAAACGACCACCACTGAGCGCATGCTCTTTTATACGGGGCGTGTCCACCGCATGGGCGAGGTGGATGATGGCACTGCGACCATGGATTGGATGATCCAGGAGCGGGAGCGAGGCATCACCATCACAAGCGCGGCCACGACCTGTTACTGGCGCAACAAGCAGATCAACATCATCGACACGCCGGGCCACGTCGACTTCACTGTCGAAGTCGAGCGATCTCTCCGCGTCCTCGATGGCGCCATTGGTGTTTTCTGCGGCGTGGCCGGCGTGCAGCCCCAGTCGGAGACCGTGTGGCGCCAGGCTCGGAAATACCGCGTGCCCTGTCTGGCCTACGTAAACAAGATGGACCGGATGGGTGCGAGGTTTGACTGGGTCGTACGAAATATCCGCGAACGCCTCGGCGCTCCCGCATGGCCCGTGCAACTTCCGGCCGGCAGCGAGGCATCCTTCAACGGGGTGTTGGACCTGCTGGACCGCCGGCACCTCACCTTCGACGCCGCGACACAGGGCGCCGTGGTGAATACGTCAGAGTGGCCGGAAGAATACCGCGATCAGGCGGAAGCCGCCCGAGCCGCGTTGGTCGAGGCGGTTGCCGAGCGCGACGACGCCGTCATGCAGCTTTTCCTCGAGCAGCCGGATGTGCCCGCCGAGGCGCTACGGGCTGCCATTCGCCGTCTGACCATCTCCGGTCGGTTTGTCCCGGTCCTCTGCGGCTCCTCGCTGCGCAATCAGGGCATTCAGCCGCTCCTCGACGCAGTTGTGGATTACCTGCCCTCGCCGGTGGACATTCCGGACGTGGAGGGCCATCACCTCAAAACCGGCGAGCGCCTGACCCGTCCTGCCGACGACCACGCTCCCCTGAGCGCTCTCGCCTTCAAGATCGCGAACGACCCCTTCGTCGGCAAGATCGTCTACATCCGCGTTTATTCGGGGGTTCTCCAGAAGGGCGCGGCGGTGTTCAATCCGCGCACTCGCAAGCGGGAACGGGCGATGCGCCTGCTGCGGGTCCACGCCAATCAGCGCGACGACATCGAGGTGCTCTACAGCGGCGAGATCGGCGCGATCGCCGGTGTTAAACAAGTCACCACCGGCGATACACTGTGCGCGGAGCATCAGCCTATTCTGCTCGAACGGATCGCCTTCCCCGAACCCGTCATGTCCATGGCGATCGAGCCCAAGACGCAGGCGGACCGCGACAGGCTGCGTGAGGCGCTCCTGGCGCTGGCCGAGGAGGATCCCACGTTCCTCGTGAAGACGGATCCCGACACTGGACAGACGCTCATCAGCGGGATGGGCGAGCTCCACCTGGAAATCATCCGCGACCGTCTTCTACGGGAATTCAAGGTGCAGGCCAACGCCGGCCGCCCGACGGTCGCTTATCGAGAAACTATTCTCAAAAAGGCTCATGCAGATCACGTGTTCCAACGCGAGATCGGAGGCCGGATGCATTTCGCGGCCGTGGGCCTCGAGGTCGAGCCGCGCGAGCGCGGGGCGGGCAATGAGATCGTCTTTGAGGTGTCCGAGGAGGAAATTCCGCCCGCGTTTCGGGAGGTCGTCGAGCAGGGCGTGACCGACGGGTTGCTCACCGGAATTTTAGCAAATTATCCCTTGATCGATACGCGAGTCCGTATTATAAGCGGCGCCTTTCATCCGGTGGATTCGACGGAGACGGCGTATCGCTCCGCGGCCATCATGGCGCTGCGAGAGGCGGTGCGCGTCGCGCAGCCGGCGCTGCTCGAACCGATCATGAAGGTCGAGATCGTTACGCCGGATGAACATGTGGGCGATGTGATTGGCGACGTCAACGGGCGTCGCGGTCGCGTCAAGGAGATGTCTGCGCAAGATGGCGCGCAGACGGTGCTGGCGGAGGTGCCGCTGGCCGAGCTGTTCGGGTATTCAACGGCGCTCCGTTCGCTGACGCGCGGGCGGGCGAGTTACAGCATGGAGCCGGCCCGGTTCGAAATCGTGCCGGCGGAACTGCAGGATAGCATTGTGAACAGGTAAATCATGACCGGGCAACGCATTCGAATCAGGCTGAAGGCGTACGACCACCGGGTGCTGGACCAGTCCGCGAGCGACATCGTGGAGACGGCCAAACGCACCGGCGCTCGTGTGGCGGGACCCATTCCGCTGCCGACCAAGATCGAGCGCTACAGCGTAAATCGCAGTCCCCACGTGGACAAAAAGTCAATGGAGCAGTTCGAGATCCGGACGCACAAGCGAATCCTCGATATTATTGACCCCACCATCAAAACGGTCGACGAGTTGAAGAAACTCAACCTCCCAGCCGGCGTGGACATCACGATCAAAATTTGAGGCGGGCTGCTCGGAACAAGATCACAGAATACTTAGTTAGAAAGCCGCGTATGAATGGATTGATCGGCAGAAAATTGGGGATGACGCAGGTGTATGACGAGTCCGGCCGCTTCGTGCCGGTCACGATCATTGCCGCGGGGCCTTGCGTCGTGGTTCAGCGGAAAACGGCGGCGAGGGACGGATACGACGCGGTTCAACTGGGCTTTCTTGAGCAGAAAGAATCCCGGCTGACCAAGCCCGAATTGGGCCGGTTCAAAAAGGCGGGCGTCGCGCCCTGCCGCGTTCTGCGTGAGATTCGTGTCTCGCCTGACGATTCGATCAAAGAAGGCGACCAGGTCACAGCGGCCATTTTTGAGGGCGTCACGCATGTGGATGTAACCGGCACGACCAAGGGGCGCGGCTTCCAGGGCGTCGTCAAGCGCCACCGCATGGGCGGCGGGCCACAGTCGCACGGGCATATGTCGCACCGACGGATCGGCGCGATCGGTCAGCGCACATGGCCGGCGCGTATCATGAAGAACAAACGGATGCCCGGCCACATGGGAAACGTGCGCGTGACCACGCAAAATCTGCGGGTTGTGCAGGTTCGACCTGCGGACCATGTGCTGCTGGTCGAGGGCGCGGTGCCGGGCCCGACCGGCGGGTTGGTGATTGTGCGCAAGGCGTTGAAGAAGGCGGGGAAGTAAGATGAGCGCGATTCCGATCCTCAACCAGCAGGGCCAGGCCGTCGGGGAGCTTCAGGTCCCCGAGGCGCTGAAGGCGCCGCCGAGCGCGTCCGAGGCGCTCGTTCAGGCGGTTGTGACAATCCGGGCAAACGGGCGTGCGGGGACGGCGTGCACGAAGAACAAGGGGGAGGTGGCCGGCCACGGAAAAAAGCCTTGGCGTCAGAAGGGCACGGGGCGCGCGCGAGCGGGTTATCGGCGGTCGCCGATCTGGAGGGGTGGCGGCGTCGTGTTTGGTCCGAAGCCGCGCAGCTATGCCAAAGCGCTCCCGCGCAAGCAGGCCCGGCTCGCGCTGCGGAAGGCCGTTTGGGACAAATTCGCCGCCGGCGAAGTCCGTGTTCTCGACTCGCTCGTGCTGGACAAACCGAAAACCGGTGAACTTGCGGGAATCCTTCGGAATTTGAAGGCCGATCGTGGCGCGTTGGTGGTGATCGAGTCGGTAAGCCGAGAGCTAGCGCTGGCCGCGCGCAATCTGCCTCGTGTGGAGGTTGCGCGACCGGGGGATGTCAACGCTTTGCAGGTCCTGAAATACCCCCTGCTAGTGATCACCCGAGCCGGCCTCGAGCGCCTGCAGGAACGACTGACCGACAGGGAGGCATCGACATGAAACCCGCTGAGGTCATCATTAAGAGGCTAGAGCTGACGGAAAAGGGAGCTGGCCTCACCGAGAAACAAAACACCTATTTCTTCGAGGTCGCGGCTGATGCGAACAAGCTGGAGATCAAGCGCGCCGTCGAGCAGCTCTTCAATGTTGGGGTCGTCAAGGTCAACACTTTGAACCGTGCCGGCAAGGCGAAGCGTAACCGGCGCGGCCTCATCGGTTACCGGCCCGACAGGAAGCGAGCCATCGTCACCCTCAAGGAGGGGGACAAAATTGATCTGACCTAGGGAGTGCGCCATGCCGCTGAAAGCCAATCGACCCATCACCCCTTCGCTCCGCTTCACCGAACTGCCGGACTTTTCGGAAATTACGAAGTCTAAGCCGGAGAAGCGGCTGATCCAGTCCCGAAAGTCGCAGGCGGGCCGCAACATGTACGGGCGGATTACCGTCCGGCACCGCGGTGGCGGCCACAAGCGGCACCTCCGCATCATCGATTTCAAGCGGGACAAGCACGGCATTCCCGCGAAGGTCACGGCGATCGAATACGATCCGAATCGTTCGGCCCGGATTGCGCTCCTGACCTATGCGGACGGCGAAAAGCGCTACATCCTGGCCACGCTCAACATGAAGGTGGGAGACGTGCTGATGTCCGGGCCGACGGCGGAGCCGACCGAGGGCAACGCGCTTCCGCTGGCCAAGATTCCCGCCGGCCTGCCCGTGCACAACATAGAGTTGTACCCGGGCCGAGGCGCCCAGTTGGTCCGGGGCGCGGGCGCGGCAGCGGAGATCATGGCGGTGGAGGGCGGCTTTGCGCAAGTCCGTTTGCCTTCCGGGGAGATACGGATGGTTCGCGACACTTGCTACGCAACCGTGGGCCAGGTCGGCAACATTGACCATCAGAACGTGTCGCTCGGGAAGGCCGGCCGCAAGCGTTGGATGGGCATTCGTCCGACCGTTCGCGGTGTTGCCATGAATCCGATCGACCATCCCATGGGTGGCGGCGAGGGTCGGACCTCCGGCGGCGGACACCCCCGGTCGCCGTGGGGCAAATTGGCCAAGGGCAAAAAGACGCGCAACAAGCGCAAGCCGTCAGGCCGATTCATTTTGCAGCGGAGGAAATGATCGATGGGTCGCTCGATTCGCAAAGGGCCATTTGTGGATGCCAAGCTGCTTAAGAAGGTGGAGCAGTTGGAGAAGAGCGGACAGAAGCGGCCGATCAAGACGTGGTCGCGCCGCTCGATGATTGTGCCGGAGTTTGTGGGTCATACGTTCGCGATCCACAACGGCAAAACCTTCAACACGGTTTTTATAACGGAAAACATGGTCGGACATCGGCTGGGCGAATTTTCGCCCACTCGGACGTTCCGAAAGCACGGCGCGGCGACCGACAAGACGGTCTCCCTGAAGTAGTCGGGGAGGCGGAGGGTCATGCGGGGATGGGCTGCGAGCGGCTGGTTGATCGCCGGATTAATCGCCGTCACTCCGCTGTCGCGGGCGGCGGACCCCGCAGCCGAGGAAGCCAAGCTGCTCGCGCGGCGCCTCGCCGAGGAGAATGCGAGGTTGCGCGAGACCGTCGCGGCGCTGGAGGCGGAGCGGGACCGTTTGCTGGCCCGCCTCGCCGAAGGGGAAATGCGGGCAGACCGGTGGACGCTTGCGACCGCTCCGTTGCCGTCGGCGGAGCCGGGCGGTGGCGATGTGGCGCCCGACGGTTGGCCCGTGGTCGACGCCAGCCGGGAGCTCGGGTTGGTTGCCCTTCGGGGCGGGGTGCGCGACGGTCTGAGGCCGGGGCTCGCGGTGGCGATTGTTCGCGACGGCGTTGTGATCGCCCGAGCGCGGGTGGTGGAGGTTCGTGAACGGATCGCCGGCGCGCGGGTGGAGACGCAGGAGCGCGGCTCGTTTCCCGAACAGGGGGATCGGGCCGTCGTTTGGCGGATGAAGAGAGAGTGAGGCAAAGATGGAAGTGACAGCAATCAGCAAATTCGTGCGGATGTCTCCGTCGAAGGCGCGAGACCTTGCACGGGCCCTTCAGGGCAAGCCCGTGGCCGAGGCGCTCCGCATCGCGGATTTCAACGCGCGGAAGGCCGGGTTTTGGCTCGGCAAGACCCTCCGTTCCGCCATCGCGAACGCGGAGGCAAACAACGGCGTATCCGCGGACGACCTGGTGGTGAAGCTCGCTGTGGTCGAAGACGGCCCTCGAATGAAGCGCTACTGGCCGCGAGCGCGCGGCAGCGCGAGCCCGATCCTGCGCCGCATGAGCCATGTGAGGATTGTGTTGACGGCGCGCGATAAGAAGAAAGAATAACACTTTTTTGTCACGTCGAACCAAAGGAGCGGACACTTGGGACAGAAAGTCAATCCGATCGGCCTTCGCGTCACGGTCACGAAGGACTGGCGATCCCGATGGATCGCGGACAAGAAGAATTTTGGACCGCTGCTCCAGGAGGACATCAAAATCCGGGAGTTGGTGAAGAACCGGCTCAAGGAGGCGGCGGTTCCGGACATCCTGATCGAGCGCTATGCGAATCGCGCTCGCATCACGGTGTACACGGCGCGTCCGGGCATCGTGATCGGACGCAAGGGCGCGGACCTTGAGAAGCTTCGCGAGGAGATCGCGAAGATGACGGGCAAGGAAATCTACGTGGAGATTAAGGAAATCAAAGATCCGGATCTCAACGCGCAGCTCGTTGCGGAAAATATCGCGCTGCAATTGGAGCGGCGGGTCTCGTTTCGCCGCGCGCTCAAACGGGCGGTTCAGATGGCGATGGAGCTCGGCGCGCTGGGCATCCGGGTGCTAGCGTCGGGCCGGCTTGGAGGAGCCGAGCTCGCGCGGCGGGAGGGGTATCGCGAGGGCAAGGTCCCGCTGCACACTCTCCGCGAAAATGTGCAATATGGCTTCGCGGAAGCCAACACGGTGGCGGGTAAGATCGGCATCAAGGTCTGGATCTGCCGAAAGCCGGAGCAGCCGGCAAAGGAGGCGAGCCATGCCGCTCATGCCTAAACGAGTGAAATATCGCAAGCAGCAGAGGGGCAGCCTGAAAGGCGACGCGGCATCCGGCAACACGCTGGCTTTTGGCGAATATGGGCTGCAGGCGCTCGGACGCGCGTGGATCACGAATATCCAGCTCGAGGCCTGCCGTGTCGCGATCAGCCGTTCGATGAAGCGAAAGGGCAAATTGTGGCTTCGCGTTTTTCCGGACAAGCCGTACACAAAAAAGCCGTTGGAAACGCGAATGGGTAAGGGCAAGGGCCCTGTGGAGGGTTGGGTCGCGGTCGTGCGGCCGGGACGCATGTTGTTTGAGTTGGATGGAGTTCCGGAATCCGTCGCCCGCGAGTCGTTGCGGTTGGCGGCCAGCAAGCTGCCAATACCGACCCGTTTCGTGCATCGGCATGGGGCATGATGCGAGGGAGGAACCTATGAAGGCGGCCGAATTGAGAGGGATGACGGAGGCCGAGCTTCAGCAAAAGCTCGGCGATGTGCGGCGGGAGTTGTTCAACCTTCGCGTGCAGCAATCCTCGGGGCGTCTTGAAAAGCCCTCGAGGCTCCGCGATCTGCGCCGCGACATCGCGCGGATTCAGACGGTGATGAGAGAACAGGCGTTGGCCAAGAGGGCGTCATGACGAGCCAGGCGATGCAACGGAGTGTCCGCAAAGAGCGGAAAGGGACTGTGGTCAGCGACAAGGCGGCGAAGACCATCGTCGTCAAAGTGACCCGGCGCGTTCGGCACCCGCGCTACGGCAAGGAAATCACGGTGACCAAGAAGTACTACGCGCATGATGAGAAGGGCGAAGCAAAGGCGGGCGACACGGTGCGCATCGTCGAGTGCCGGCCGATGAGCCGGCTCAAGCGCTGGCGGCTCGTCGAAGTTGTCGCCCGCGCGCAGAAGCCCGGGTGAGGTGACAGGCCATGATTACGATGAAAACCATGCTGGATCCCGCCGACAACACGGGCGCGAAGGCGCTGCAGTGCATCCACGTGCTCGGTCAGCACCGCCCATATGCCCACATCGGCGATGTGATCAAGGTGACGGTGAAGGACGCGATTCCCACGGGGATGGTCAAGAAGGGCGAAATTTATGATGCCGTCATCGTCCGCACCAAGCAGGCCATCCGGCGGCCCGATGGCTCATTGATCCGTTTCGACCGCAACGCGGCCGTCATCGTGGACGCCGAGCGCAATCCGAAGGGAACTCGCATTTTCGGCCCCGTGGCGCGCGAGCTGCGCGAACGCAATTACATGAAGATTATTTCGCTGGCGCCGGAGGTTGTGTGATGGAACGCGTGAGGCACATCAAGCGGGGCGACGTCGTCTATGTCCGGTCGGGGGAGCACAAGGGGAAGACCGGAAAGGTCCTGCGCGTGATGCCGCGCGAGGGGCTTGCGATTGTCGAGGGCGTCAATTACGTCAAGCGCCACATGCGGAAGACGCAGGACAATCCGAAGGGGGGCATCATCGAGCGCGAGGCGCCGCTGCACGTTTCGAAACTTGTGCGGTTTGACGAATCGCGCGCGAAAAAAGCGGCGAAGCCAGCGGGGTGAGGGGTAAGGATCTATGGCAGCGCTACAGGAAAAATACCGCAAAGAGGTCGCGCCCGCGCTCCGGCAATCCCGCGGGTATGCGAACGTGATGCAGATTCCTCGGCTGACCAAGATCGTTGTCAACATGGGCATCAGTTCCCAGGTGGACAAGGATACCTTCAAGTCGCTGGTGGAAGATCTTGCCCGGATCACAGGTCAACGGCCTCAGGTGACGAAGGCGAAAAAGAGTATCGCCAATTTCAAGGTGCGTGCGGGGCAACCCGTTGGCGCGCGGGTGACGTTGCGCGGGGCTCGTATGTACGAATTTTTGGAGCGACTGATTCACGTCTCGCTGCCCCGTATTCGCGACTTTCGAGGGGTTCCGAACCGCGGGTTCGATGGCCGGGGGAATTACACCCTCGGCATCAAGGAACATACCATTTTCCCGGAGGTCGATCCTGACCAGATCAGGAAGGTCCACGGGATGGACATCACATTGGTCACGACGGCCCGGACCAATGAGGAAGCCAAGGACCTGCTCCGGATGTTGGGCATGCCCTTTGCAACGAGCTAGGCCACTAAGTTTGGAGGTACGCACTTGGCGAAAATTTCGTGGATGGTCAAAGCGGAACGCCCGCCAAAGTTCAAGGTGCGCGCGTATCATCGCTGTAAGAATTGCGGCCGCCGCCGCGCCTACATGCGAAAGTTTCAGTTGTGCCGCATCTGCTTCCGGGAAATGGCCTCCAAGGGACTGATTCCCGGCGTCGTGAAAGCAAGCTGGTAGGGTGGAAGAATATGAGTCTTAGCGATCCCATTTCCGACATGTTGACCCGAATCCGGAATGCGGCCAGGGCGGGGTTGCGGGAGGTCGAGGTCCCGCATTCCCGGCTCAAGGAGGAGATCGCCCGGATATTGGCCAGTGAAGGTTATCTCATCTCGTTTGAAACGCTGGAAGACGGCGCGAAGAAAACGTTGCGCTTGCACCTGCGCTACAAGCGTGAGCGGCCGGTCATCCGGGGGCTGCGGCGGATCAGCAAGCCCGGCATCCGCCGCTACGTACAAGCAGCGGACGTGCCCCGGGTGGTAGGGGGGACGGGCATTGCCGTACTCAGCACCTCCCGCGGGATCTTGACAGATCGCGAGGCCCGTCGGGCGAGGGTCGGCGGCGAGGTCCTCTGTTACATTTGGTGATGATTATGTCGCGGATTGGAGCCAAACCCATCGAGTTGCCCAAAGGCGTCACCGTCACGGTGGAAGGAAACGTCGCAAAGGGCAAAGGCCCGCAGGGCGAGCTGTCAGTTCGGATTCCCGATGGTATCCAGGTTTCCGTCGAGGGACCATCCGTTCGAGTGAAAGCCCTCCGCGATGACAAGGGCATGAGCGCCTTGCACGGTACCACGCGCAGCCTGATTGCGAACATGGTGCGAGGGCTGGCAACACCCTACGTTAAAGAGCTGGAAATCCAAGGCGTGGGATTTCGCGCCCAGTTGCAGGGCCAGAAACTGACGCTTTCCCTCGGGTTCTCCCATCCCATTGAATACACATTGCCCGCCGGGGTGACGGCGAAAGTCGTGGAGGGAACCGCGATCACGCTATCGAGTCCCGACAAGTATCTGGTCGGGGAAACTGCGGCGCGAATCCGGGGCTTTTTCCCGGCCGAGCCCTATAAGGGGAAGGGGATTCGTTACAAGGGCGAACATATCCGCCGGAAGGCCGGGAAGGCGGTGGCGTAACCATGAGAGTGAGAACGAAGCAGGATTATCGGAAACGCCGGCATCTTCGGCTCCGACAGAAGGTCGTGGGCACGCCCGAGCGGCCTCGTATGAGCGTGTACGTCTCGAACCGGCATCTGTACGTGCAGTTCATTGATGACAGTTCGGGCCGCACGCTCGCGCAGTGCTCGACCCTCGCGGCGGAATTCGACGGCGCGAAGCTCAACCGCGAGACCGCCCAGAAGCTCGGGCGACTCGCCGCGCAGGCGGCCCTCGAGAAGGGCATCACCCGGGTTGTCTTTGACCGGGGAGGGTTCACGTACGGCGGTCGAATCCGGGCGCTGGCCGATGCCGCGCGCGAAGCGGGGCTTCAGTTTTAGCGGAGGCACAGCGTGAAGGAAAAAGAGTCGATCGATAATCTTGAAGAGCGGGTGATCCACGTAAATCGCTGCGCCAAGGTGGTGAAGGGCGGTCGCCGCTTCAGCTTCAGCGCGTTGATCGTGGTGGGGGATCGGGAGGGCCGCGTCGGATATGCGCTGGGAAAGGCCAATGAGGCCGCGGATGCGATCCGCAAGGGGACGGAAATGGCGAAGCGGTCGATGTTCCGCGTCACCATGAAGGACCGCACCATTCCCCACGAGGTGGAGGCGCGGTTCGGCGGCGCGAAGGTGTTCATGCGGCCGGCCTCGCCGGGCACGGGCGTCATCGCCGGGGGTGGCATGCGCGCCGTCATCGAGTTGGCTGGCATCCGCGACGTCTTAGCCAAGTCCATGGGGAGCAACAATCCGTTGAACGTCGTTCGCGCAACCGTGAAGGCTCTCCAGTCCCTTCAGTCGCGCGAGGAGATCGCGGCGCTGCGCAGCGAGGACGCGGCCTGAAAGGATGGTTATGAAACTGCACACGCTTAAGCATGTTCCGGGGGCGGTCCGTCGCAGGAAGCGGGTCGGGTGCGGCGAATCGTCGGGTCACGGCAAAACGTCGGGACGCGGAACCAAGGGGCAGTACGGGCGTTCCGGCCATAAGTACAAATCCACGTTTGAGGGTGGCCAGATGCCGCTGATCCGGCGCATGCCCAAGCGTGGATTCAATCGGGGAGCGAAGATTCCCTATACGCCCGTAAACCTGCAACAGTTGACCAACTTCGAGCCAGGCAGCGAGGTCACACCCGACCGCATGCGCGAGGCGGGGCTTTTCTCGGGCGCCGGCGCGCGCGTCAAAGTCCTGGGTACGGGAACGATTGACCGGGCCCTCCGTGTCAAGGCGCATGCTTTCAGCGCGTCCGCCAAAGCCAAGATCGAAGCCGTGGGCGGAACGTGTGAAGTAATCAACTGACTGCCCGATTATGCTTTCGGCTTTCGCCAACAGCATGCGCATCCCCGAGCTCCGGGCTCGCATCCTGTTCACGTTCGGGATCATCTTCATCTGTCGGCTCATTGCCGCGGTGCCCACACCGGGCGTTGATGCGGCGGCCCTTCAGGAATTCATGGAATCCGTGCGCCGCATGGCGGGGGGAACCTTTGTCGGCCTCTTCGACCTGTTCAGCGGGGGCGCGCTCGAGAACTGCGCGGTCGGCGCGCTCGGCGTGATGCCCTACATCAGCGCATCGATCATCCTCCAACTCATGACCGCCGTGATCCCTCATCTGGAGCGGCTGGCGCGAGAGGGCGAGACCGGCCGGCAGAAGCTGACGCAGTATTCACGCTATCTCACCGTGGTTCTGTGCATCGTGCAGGGCTATGCCATGGCCGTCACGCTCGAAAATCCCGAGGCGCTGGGGATCACCCGCGATATCGTGATCGCGCCGGGGTGGGGATTTCGGTTGATGGCAGTGCTCACCATGACGACCGGCACGATGTTGCTGATGTGGCTGGGCGAGCAGATTACTGAACGGGGCATCGGCAATGGCGTCTCCATCATCATCACCGTCGGGATTGTCAGCCAGCTTCCGGGCGCCATTCAGGCGTCGATCAACATGTTTCGTCCTATCGACGGGATCGCGCAGTTCGGAGCTTTCCACGCAATCGGCCTGCTTATCATGATCTTTTTTGTGATTGCCGCAGTGGTTGCGGTGACTCAGGCTCAGCGCAAGATTCCCGTCCAATATGCGAAGCGGGTGATCGGCCAGAAGGTGTATGGCGGGCAAAGCACCTACATGCCGCTGCGCGTGAATTATTCCGGCGTGATGCCCATCATTTTCGCGCAGGCCATTCTGATGTTCCCGACAAAAATTTTCGGAATGATCCCGGGTGGATTTTTCCAATCGCTGGCCGCCGCCCTCAACTACGGAACTTTCACGCACAATTTTCTCTTCGCGCTGCTGATCATCTTCTTCTCCTATTTCTGGGTCGCAACGCAGTTCAACCCGATCCAGATCGCCGACGACCTGAAAAAATACGGCGGTTATGTCCCCGGCATCCGGCCGGGCAAGCCCACGGCGGAGTTTTTGGACCGAACGATGACGCGAATCACCCTGGCTGGGGCCATCTTTCTGGCGGTGATCGCGGTGCTGCCGACCGTGCTTGCCCAACAGTTCCGCATCCCATGGATCGTCGCCCATTTCTTCGGGGGCACGAGCATGTTGATCACAGTCGGCGTCATGCTCGACACAATGAGGCAGGTTGAGTCCCACCTCGTCATGCGGCATTACGACGGATTCCTCAAGAGAGGACGGCTGCGAGGGCGCGCCAAGTAGGCGGAGATTCCTTTGTATGGAAGCCATCATCTTGCTGGGTGCGCCGGGGGCGGGAAAAGGAACGGTGGCCGAGGATTTGAAGCGGCGGCTCGGGATTGAACACATTTCCACCGGAGACATGCTTCGCGAGGCGGTTCGCGCAGGCACTCCGGTCGGACTCGAGGCCAAGGCCTACATGGAAAGGGGCGAACTGGTTCCGGACGAGGTCATTCTGCGAATTGTCCGAGAGAAGCTGCTCGCGGGTCGCTCGGATGCCCTTTATATGTTTGACGGATTCCCTCGGAATGTTCGCCAGGCCGAACTTTTCGACGCGCTATTGGCCGAGGTGGGCGGTACGCTGACGCACGTTTTCTCCCTTGTCGTGCCGCGCGACCTGATTATTCGCCGGATTTCGAACCGGCGGGTGTGTCGTCGGTGTGGCGCTGTGTACAACATGATCGGCATGCGGCCGAAGGTCGACGGTGTCTGCGATCTGTGCGGAGGCGAGGTGTATCAGCGCCCAGATGACAATGAAGCGACCGTCGCGAACCGTTTGGATGTCTTCCAACGGGAGACCGCGCCCCTTGTCGATTACTATAAGCGGAAAGGGCTTTTTGTCGAAGTCGACTCGACCGATCGCATCGAAACGGAGCAGGCGATCCTCCGCCACCTCGGGCGCCCCGCATGATTATCGTCAAGACTTCGGAGGAGCTGGATCGCATGCGAGCCAGCGGACAGATCGCCGCAAAAATTCGGGATGAGCTAGCGCGCGCGGCGACACCGGGAGTTACGACGGGGGAGCTCGATGACTATGCTCGGGAGCTAATGGACAAAGCCGGGGCGCGGAGCGCATTCCTCGGATATCGGGGCTTTCCGGGGCATATATGCACCTCGGTGAATGAAGTCGTGGTGCACGGCATCCCGGGTCCCCAGCGCATCCGTCAGGGGGATATTGTGAGTATCGACGTGGGCGTGATCTACGAGGGGTTCGTCGGTGACACGGCCATCACCGTGATGGTCGGCGTGACGGATCCCCGGATTATTCGCCTCGTGCGAGTGGCCGAGGAGGCGCTCGAAAAGGGGATCGAAAAGGCCGTGGCCGGCGCGCGGCTGTCGGATATCTCGCACGCTATCGAGCGCGTCGTTTTGGATGCGGGCTTTTCCGTTGTGCGCGAATTTGTAGGGCACGGAGTGGGCCGCAGCATGCATGAGGAGCCGCAAATCCCGAATTATGGCCCACCGGGCCGCGGTCCCCGGCTCCGCGCGGGGATGACGCTGGCGATCGAGCCGATGGTGAACATGGGTCGCTCCGAGGTGGAAGTGATGGCGGACGGCTGGACTGTTGTGACCCGCGACCGCATGCCTTCGGCGCATGTGGAACACACGATTGCCGTCATGGAAGGTTATGCGGAAGTCCTGACCCGCGCTCCTGTCGCCGCTGTGCGATGAAGAACCGGACCGAATCGCGCGAGCACAGGGAAATGATTTTTCTGGACGCAGAAGTGGAGAGCGTGATAAATAATAGAGCTTTTCGTGTTCGGCTCGCGAACGGGCACGTATTGGTGGCATACCGCGGAGGTGACGGACCCGCATTGGAACGCGGGCACCTCGTGCGGGTGCGCGTGTCGCCGTTTGATTTTTCGAGGGGCGAGCTGGTGGACGAAAAGAGGACTGGTTTGTCGTCATGAAAGTTAGAACATCAGTTCGGCGAATCTGTGAGCGCTGCAAAATCGTTCGGCGCAGGGGCGTGGTCCGTGTGATCTGCACGAATCCCCGCCATAAGCAGCGCCAGGGATAGGCCGCAAGGGAGTTAGCCCATGCCTCGAATTCTGGGAGTCGATGTGCCGGGGAAAAAGCGCGTGGAGTACGCGCTTCGGTATATTTATGGCATCGGACCGACTCGAGCCAGGCAACTGGTCGAGCAGCTCGGGATCGATCCGCTCAAAAAGGCGGACGATCTGACGGATGAGGAAATGTCAAAAATTACTCAGGCGCTGAATGCGTACCGCCTGGAAGGCGATCTTCGGCGGGAGGTGGCCGCGAATATCCGCCGGTTGATCGCGATCAATTGCTATCGCGGGTTGCGGCACAAAAAGGGCCTGCCGGTTCGCGGCCAGCGCACCAAGACCAATGCGCGAACCCGCAAGGGGCCGCGCAAGACGGTCGGCGCCGTTCGGAGCAAGGAGGCGCGCGCTGCCATGAAGGCGCAGCAGAATGAATAATTGGATGAGGATGCCGGATGAGCGAAGCGAAGGAAGATAAAAAAAATCGAGAAACCGCCCCTGAGGCGGAGACAAGCGTCCCTCCGTCGGCGGATGACGTTCTCGCCGGTGAGGAGGCGAAACCAGCGAAGAAAGTTAAGGTCAAGGGTGCCAAGCATGTACCGGTCGGGATCGCCCACATCATGGCGACCTTCAATAACACCATCGTGACGATCACGGACATGCGTGGCTCCGTTATTGCGTGGAGCTCCGCGGGCCGTTGCGGGTTCAAGGGGTCGCGCAAGAGCACGGCCTACGCGGCGACGATGGCGTCGCAGGACGCCGCGCGCCAGGCAATTGCGCACGGGATGCAGGAGGTGGAGGTTCGCGTGCAGGGGCCGGGCGCCGGCCGCGAATCCGCGATCCGCGCCCTGCAGGCGGCCGGGCTGACCATCACTGCCATCAAAGACGTGACGCCGATGCCGCACAACGGGTGCCGACCCCCGAAACGACGCCGGGTCTGAAGAGGAGAGATTATGGGCCGTTATATTGGACCTTCTTGCAAATTGTGCCGCCGCGAGGGGCAGAAACTGTTTCTCAAGGGCGACCGCTGTTACATGGCCAAGTGTCCGATCGATCAAAATGCTCCACCCCCGGGAATGCACGGACAGCGGCGGGCCAAATTGTCGGACTACGGCGTTCAGCTCCGCGAAAAGCAGAAGCTGCGCCGGATGTACGGCATCCAGGAGGCGCAATTTCGGAACCTCTTCGAACGCGCTCTGAAGGTGCGGGGCATCACTGGCGAGAAGCTGCTCCAGATGCTCGAAATGCGTCTCGACAATCTCGTGTACCGGCTCGGCTTCGCCCCGTCGCGCAAGGCGGCCCGGCAGTTCGTCACGCACGGGCACATCGAGGTGAACGGTCGGAAGGTGGACATCCCATCGGCCATCTGCAAGGAGGGCGATGTGATCCGCGTCCGCGATCGCGCGCAGAGCCGGCTCTACGCTGGCCGATGGATTGACAATGCGGAAAGCCGCGGCATTGTGCCCTGGCTTTCCCTGAACAAGGCGAATTTCGAGGGAACGGTCCTCAAAATTCCGTCGCGCGAGGAAATCGCGCCGGCGGTAAATGAACAGCTCGTCGTCGAGTTGTACTCGAAGTAATTCGGGCAGGAATCAAACGGAAACACCATACGGGTCGGGTAACGTCCGATCCTGGGAGGAACAGCCATGCCACGCAGACTCGCACGCTTCGAAATGCCGAAGCGAATCATCAAAGATGAAAATGTGTCCACCGCCACATACGGAAAATACGTGGCCGAACCGTTCGAGGCGGGCTATGGGCGCACAATCGGGAATTCCCTGCGCCGCGTCCTGCTCTCGTCGCTCGAGGGTGCGGCCATCTCCTCCGTGCGCATCGAGGGCGCCATGCATGAGTTTACCTCGTTGCCCGGCGTCGTGGAGGACGTGACGGACATCATCCTCAACCTGAAAAAAGTTCTCCTCAAATCCTATTCGCGCGAGCCCCGCCGCGTGAAGATCAGCGTGGAAGGTCCGGGCGAGGTAACCGCCAAGGACATTCAGACCGGCGGGATGGTCGAAATCCTCAATCCGGACCATCATATCTGCACGCTGGACCGCGATGGGAAATTCGACGCCGAACTGGAGGTTCGCATCGGGCGGGGTTACTGCCCCGCCGACTGGAACAAAAAGGAGGACCAGGAGATCGGCATCATCCCGATCGACTCGCTGTTCTCGCCCGTCCGACGCGTCGCCTATTCCGTCGAAAACACCCGTGTCGGCCGACGCACCGACTATGATCGGCTGATCATGGAGATTTGGACCGATGGCCGGGTGACGCCAGATGAAGCGTTGACCATGTCCGCCGCGATCCTTCGTCACCACCTCGATGTGTTCGTCAGCTTCGACAAGGACATTATCGAGTTCGAGGAGACGGAGAAACAGATCGACGCAGAGCGCGAGGAGCTGCGGCGCAAGTTGAACATGAGCGTCAACGACATCGAGTTGAGTGTCCGCTCCGCCAACTGTCTGAATAATGCCAACATCACGACGATCGGTGAATTGGCGCAGAAGACCGAGGCGGAGATGCTGAAATATCGAAATTTCGGAAAGAAGTCATTGAACGAAATCAAGTCCAAGCTTGCCGAGCTTGGCCTGTCGCTGGGGATGACCTTCGATCCGGAGCTTCTCAAACCTCTGCCGGACGAACCGCAGCGCCGCCGCTGAGCGGGACAGGAGGCTACCTCCATGAGGCATCGAAAAAAGACCGTAAAACTGGGGCGGACCTCCGAACATCGGGATGCCCTGCTGTCGAGCCTGGTGTGCAACCTGATTCAGCGCAGGCGGATAACAACGACCCTCGCCAAGGCGAAAGCCGCCCGATCGCTCGCCGACAAGATGGTGACCCTCGCCAAGCGGAATACCCTGTACAGTCGGCGCCGCGCCGTCTCGATCCTCCGCCGCAAGGAGGCCGTTGCGGCGTTGTTTGGTGAAATCGCCCCGTCTCTACAGGACCGCAACAGCGGCTACACGCGCATCTTAAAGCTGGGCCGCCGGCCCAGCGACAGCTCGGAAATGGCCATTTTGGAATGGGTCAATTATGTGCCGCCCGCACCCAAGAAGGACAAGGAGAAGGGCGGAAAACAGAAGAAAGAGGCCGGCACCGGACGCGAGGCATCCGCGGCTTCCTAGCTTCACGGTCAATCTGGATTAGCCATGATGACGCGCTCTCCAATTGGAGGGCGCGTCTGTTTATCAGAGGCGCTCGGGTGAAGCCGAGGCCGGAAGCGATTCCAGGAGGAGTTCCACGGGATGGACAGCGATCCGACCCGTGCCATCGCGGATTTGGTGGCGGCAGCTCGTGCCTGTCGCAGCGATGCGGTCCGATTCGGGAACTTGTCGAATGTAGGGGAACAGAACCAGCTCGCCAATCTGCATGGACAAATTGTAGTGATCTCGTTCGTATCCGAACGACCCGGCCATACCGCAGCAGCCTGCGGGGATCAATCGAACGTCCGCGCCGGCCAGCTCCCGAAGAAGTCGAAACGTCACCGTGGGTGAACTCAACGCCTTTTGATGGCAATGGACGTGCAGGTGCACGGTCTGCTGGAGCGGTCGAAAAAGAGTCCGATCGAGGCGTCCGAGGTCCAGCTCCTCCGCCAAAAACTCATCGATCAGCCGTACCCTTTCTGAGAGTCGAGCCGCCGCGCGCTGCGCCTCGCCGCGCACCAATTGGGGGTATTCATCGCGAAGCGTCAGCAGCGCCGACGGCTCGGCGCCGAGAAGCGGGATACCTTCCGAATCAAAAGGCGCCCACGCCGAGAGATTCTTTTCGACCAGGTTGCGCGCGCGCCGGAGCATCCCTTTTGAGATCGCTGCACGGCCGCTCTCTGCCAGGGGCGCACGAATTACCTCGTAGCCGAGACGCTCGAGGAGTTCGATCGAGGCGAGTCCGGGGGAGGGATCCTGGTAGCGAGTGAACTCGTCGATAAAAAAGGCGACCGTGCGATGCCGGCGGATCGGTCGTGATGGAAGTCGGTCAAATTGCCGGAGGACGGATGCGGGCGGCATCGGCGGGAGTTTTCGGCGCGTGTCGAAGCCGCACAGGCCTCGGAGCGTTTTCGATCGGAGGATGGCATTCCAGATAGCGGGCTGGCGGGCGCCGAACCGTGCGAAGGAAGCGAAATTGGCTACGATCCAGGCGGAAAAGGGGGTATGCGTCTCATCGTAGTGCTGTTGAAGAACCTCCGCTTTTAGTTTGGCCATGTCGACTCCGGTTGGGCACTCCGACTTGCAAGCCTTGCAGGAAAGGCAGAGGTCGAGAACGCTCAGTAGATCTTTGCTAGAGAAAGGCCGGCGCGGATCGGGAGGCGCCGAAAGGAGGATGCGGAGGGTATTCGCGCGCCCGCGCGTGGAGTCCGGTTCGTTGCGCGTCGCCATAAAACTTGGACACATCGTGCCGCCGGAGCGGTGACTGCGGAGGCACACGCCTGCTCCATTGCACCGCTCGGCGGCGCGAATCAGCCCGCCATCAGAGCCAAAATCGAACAGGGTGTCGAATTCGGGACGACGCTCGCCGGACCTGTGGCGATGGGCTACGATCATCGGCGGTGCGTCAATGATTTTGCCGGGATTCAGGATGCCGAAGGGGTCGAAGCATCGCTTGATCCCGCGCAAGAGTTCATAGACGTCATCTCCGAAAAAGAGGCGCAGAAACTCGCCGCGCAGCCGCCCATCACCGTGTTCGCCGCTGAGCGATCCGCGATATTTCTTCACCAGCCCCGCGATGTCGGCGGCGAGTGCGCGAAACATTCGTTTTCCCTCTTCAGAGCGCAAATTTAGATAGGGACGTGCATGGATCTCGCCGGCGCCCACATGCCCGTAATACACGCAATCGAGGCCATATTTTCCTCGCACGATCGCATCGAAGTCCCTGAAATAGGCCGGGAGGTCTTCCACCGCAACCGCCGTATCCTCAATCACCTCGGCGGGCTTCACGTCGCCGGGGGTGTTCATGATCAAAGCCTGACCTGCGCGACGGATCGACCAGATTCGCTCCACGTCAGCGCCGTTGAATATCGGATGCGCGTAGCCGAGCCCTTTTTCCTTCAAGGCGACCGCCAAGGAGCGCAGCGCGGCCAGCGATTCCTCCGGTTCGCTTCGGCGCACCTCAACGGCGAGAATCGCAGCTGGATCGCCCTCGATGAAAAAGCGGTTTCTACCGTAATCCGGCGCGGCGGCAGCGGCCGATAGGACGTGCCTGTCCAAGAGCTCGACAGCGCTGGGCGAGGCGCGCATGACGATCCCCGCAGCCTGCAAGGCCTCGCTGATCTCTGAAAAATGGGCGCAGAGAAGGGCGGGCGAATACGGGATTGGATCAAGGGCCAATTCGAACTCTGTTCCGATAAACAGCGTTCCCTCGGATCCGGCGATCAGTTGGCACAGATTGAATGGCTTGTCCGATGACGGGTCGAAAACCTGTGAATTCAACAGGCTGTCGAGCGCATATCCGGTATTCCGCCGCTGGACTTCCGGTTTGGGAAAATGCTCGCGAATCAGGTGCTGCAGGTACGGGTTTCCGAGCACATTTCGAAGGTGTCTGTAAATTTGTGCCTCCAGCGAATCCGAGGAAGCTTCGCATTTTTTAGAAAATTCGGATGGGTCCAACGGCCCAAATTCCACCTCGGAACCATCCGCGAGGAATCCGCGTGCGCGCACGAGGCGATCTCGCGTGCTGCCGTACACGATCGAATTGGCGCCGCACGAATTGTTTCCGACCATCCCGCCGATCGTTGCGCGGTCCGCGGTTGACGTTTCAGGGGCGAAAAAGAGGCCGTGCGGCCGGAGCACAGTGTTTAAATCGTACCGGATGACACCGGGTTGAACACGGGCGCGACGTCCCGCAGGATCGATCGAAAGGATACCATTCATGTATCGCCTGAGATCCACGACGATCCCGGAGCCCACAACCTGGCCCGCGAGAGAGGTCCCCGCCCCTCGGGGGATCAATCCTAAGCGGTGTTTTCTAGCAAATTCGAGGAGCCGTCGAATGTCCTCCGAATGTTTGGGGCAGGCCACCGCAGCGGGCATTTCCTGAAATTCGGAGGCGTCCGTGCTGTACAGAAGTCGCTGCAACAGATCGACGTAGAGATCGCCCTCGATCTGCAACTCATGCCAGGGCGCACCATTTTTCTTCACGCCGTTCAGTATATCACGGCGCAAGCCATTTGTTCCCAATTGCCCGTCGGACAAATCCCGCAGCACCGCTACCAGTAACGGTAAGGGTTCGCTGGGGATCGGGCTACTGTAGGTTTACCCGGCACGGAACCTGCGATACGATTTATGAAGCGGCAGCAACCATGAACATTCATTCACGGGCGGAAAGTCTTGGATGGCGGATTCGATTGGCTTGCTTGGCCGTCGGTCCGTTGTGGCTTTGGTTGAACGGGTCCGTGTTGGGCGCGTCAATTGATCCGGCAATCATTCCGTACGGAGTAGGCGAGGGGAATTACGGCACAAACGGCGTTGGCCAAACGGTCGGCGTTATTCCGAATCCGGGTGTCGGCGATTATCGCTGGGGATGGCAGGACCCTTATCCTTGGGGAACGCCCGCCGGCGGGTGGGCGGATATTCGAGGCATTCCTACCAATCGTGTCCTGTTTGACGAATATAAGCGGTTCGTCTGGCGCGCCATCGAACCTTCGCCCGGCGTGTACAATTTTTCGGTCATCACCCAACATTTGGAGCAGGCGCGTCTGGCCGGACGTCGTTTCGCCTTCCGCATTCAAATTCTTAGCGAATATGAGGGCGATATCGACAACGACGGCCAGGCGGACGGCTTGATGGGCGCGCCCGACTATATCGAACAGCAGGGCTTGGGACGACGGATGGCCTCGACTAAGCCCGAATGCAATGGAATTTTCGTCCCCTACTGGAACAACACTAATTTTCTTGCCCGCGTCGAGGCATTGTATCAGGCGCTGGGTGCCGCGTTCGATGGCGATCCGCGCCTCGCCTATGTCGATGTGGGGATTTACGGCCACTGGGGCGAATGGCATATGAGCGGGCTCGGCTTTACCAATTTGCCGATCGAGTTGAATGCAACGCCCGAAACCCGCGCCCGGCTCGTCGACATGGCCGCCGCCGCATTTCAAAAAACCCGCCTCCTCATGATCCCGGACACCGATGGCGATTACCCGGAGCGGAGCGGAACCGGATTCGCGTATGCCATGGAACGATACCCTCGCATGGGCGTCCGGAAGGACAACCTGAGCCACTATTGGTTTGAAGATGAGGTTGGCCCGTGGTTCCCGAACATCAATGCCGCGTTCAGCAACCGGTGGAAGACAACGCCTCTTGTCGTCGAATTCTTCGGCGGCGAAGACACGCCGGCGATGATGCGCGCCGAGACACAGGTGATCCGCTACGCGGTAAGCCAGGTCGCGCTAAATTCCTATAACACGCACACTCAGCGAATTGAGATCGGCAAGGCTGCTGGGTTCCGCTTCCAATTGAACCGAGCAGCTTGGCCGGACTCGGTCGAAGCTGGCCACCGTTTCGTCATCACGTCACGCTGGTCGAACGTCGGCGTCGCTCCGGCGTATGAAAAATGGGCGCCGGTCTGGGAACTGTACAGCGGCACGTCCCTGGTCTGGTCGGCGCGAAGCCGCCTGGATTTTCAGCAGCTCCTTCCGACGACCGTGAATGGGGATTTCGATGTGAATACGGAGGAGACCGAAGCCAACGGAAAGAACGTTCCGGTGACGATTCTCGATGAATTGGCGGTGCCCGCTTCGTTGCCTCCGGGATCGTACTCCCTGAAAGTCGCTGTTCTCCTACAGGGAACCAACCACTACCAGCGTCCGCTTTCCCTTGCGATCCAGGGACGCGACGCCAACGGCAGATATTCTCTGGGCACGCTTTCGGTTTCAGCGCCGGCAAATCCCGCACCGCAGATTGCGTGGGTTTCGCCCTCTGTCTCGGGGCGCGTCAGCGAAGTGTGGTCCTCAACTCCGTCCGTCGCCACGGGCAACGCGGCCATCGCGTATGTGGAGCTGCTGGTCGACGGCGCGGTCCGCTTCTCCAATGCCACGGCGCCCTACACTTTGTCATGGACGCCGTCCACCGCTCAGCTCGCCGTGCTGGTGGCGCGCGTTACGGACACCGCGGGGCGCCGTGGCGTGACTCCACCCCTCGCCGTCGATATCGGGCCGCTGTCGAATCGCTCGCCTAACGTTTCGCTGAATGTACTCAATTCAGGGCCCTACGAGGCGCCCACGAGCCTCGTTCTGAGTGCATCCGTCTCCGATCCGGATGGGGATTCGATTTCGAAGGTGGAGTTCTATCGCGGAAATGTCTTGTTCGCCACCCGCACGAATGCGCCCTATATGGTGACTAATTTCCCCGTGACGGCCAGTATCCACTCCTATCTGGCCAAGGCATTCGACAGTCGGGGCGCCCGCGGTTATGGGTGGAAGACGGTTGAAGTCAACAATCCCCCAAAGGGACCTTACGGCGGGACGGCGCCCGTTGCGACGAACCGCATTGAATTCGAAAATTATGACGTCGGCGGCCCCGGCATCAGTTGGCACGACACGACGCCGAACAATGAGGGCGGCGCGTATCGCATCGACAGTGTCGATATCCAGCCGACGGGCGACAGTGGCGGCGGTCACCACGTGGGATGGGTCAACAACGGCGAGTGGCTCGACTACACCATCTGGGTGCCCGAAAGCAACGAATATGGTCTGCGGGTCCGCTACGCCTCGCCAACAAACTTCCCGAACCCGCGAATCTCGCTGTATGTCGACGGTTCGCTTGCCATCAGCAACGTTGCGATTCCCGCAAACGGCCGCTGGAATTGGGACTACGAGAATTGGCAGACCTGGACCTCTCCCGTTCCCGCCCACCTTTCGCGCGGGACACGCGTGATCCGCATCTTTTTTGAATACGGGGCCGGCAACTACAACTGGTTGAGCTTTGCTCCGGTTGGACCGCAGCGCTTCGCCGATTGGATCTCGGACCTATCCGTAACCGGGACGGCGGCATCTGCCGCGGCTGATCCGGACGGCGACGGTTGGGCCAACCTGATGGAATACGCGTTGGGCGGCCATCCGATGTCAGCGACGAATGTGCCCTTGATTGAATGGTTGTTCGAGACCAACCGCTGGCGGCTCCGATACCAGCCGACGCCGTCCCGCGGCGTAAGCTTGTTTGTGGACGCCTCGACAAATCTGTTCGGCGGTTTTGCGCCCGCCGGCACCCTCACCAATTCGCCGCCCAACACGTGGCATCACTATCTCGACGCCGCTTCGACCAACGATCAGCGGTTCTTGCGCGTTCGCGCACAGGAGTAGATGCTGGGTTCATTTTGCCTAGCGGCTTGGCACCCCCAACCGGATTCGAACCGGTGTTTCCAGGATGAGAACCTGGCGTCCTGGGCCTCTAGACGATGGGGGCGCGATGATTGAGGAACGCTACCGCAGCGATGCGATCGCGTCAATCACGCCCTGCCCGCCGCGCCGCCCGGACCTATCGCGCCTCCGCGGTCTGAATAACAGATTGATTCAGACCGCTTAGCGTGCCTATAAGCGCGAGCAATGTTGAAACAGGCGTCGGCAGGCGTCCATTGCGCTGAATTTCCAAAGCATGGAAGCTGCTGAAAAAATTTTTACAGAGAATGGAACTTTTTGGAGCGTCACAGACCATGATGCGAACGCATACCTGCGGAGAATTGCGCCGGCAACACGCGGGCCAGACGGTTACGTTGTGCGGCTGGGCCGATACAGTGCGGGACCACGGCGGTCTCATCTTCATCGATTTGCGCGACCGCTACGGGGTGACACAGGTTACGTTTGACCCGCGCGATTCCCAGTCGGCGTGGGATGCGGCGCAATCCGCACGAGGCGAGTACGTCCTGCGCGTGACCGGCGTTGTGCAGCCGCGGCCGGCGGACATGGTCAACCCAAGGCTGGCGACGGGGGAGATCGAAGTGCGAGGCACGGCCATCGAATTGCTGAACCGCAGCCAGCCGCCCCCCTTTCCGCTGGAGGAGGCGAAGGCCGTCAGGGTGGCGGAGGAATTGCGGCTGACGTATCGCTATCTGGATCTGCGGCGCGAGTCGATGCAGCGAAACCTGGTTCTGCGCCACCGGATCACGCAGGCCATCCGCCGATATTTGGACGGGAAAGGCTTCATCGAGATCGAAACACCGATTCTCACGAAGAGCACGCCCGAGGGCGCGCGCGACTATCTGGTGCCGAGCCGCGTGAATCCAGGCTGCTTCTATGCCCTGCCGCAATCGCCCCAGCAGTACAAGCAGTTATGCATGGTTGCTGGGCTGGACAGATACTTTCAGATCGCGCGGTGTTTTCGGGATGAGGACCTGCGCGCGGACCGCCAGCCGGAGTTTACGCAAGTCGACATTGAGATGTCATTCATCACTCCTGAGGACATCTACGCATTGATCGACGGGCTAATCGCCGATGCCATGGAGGCGGCCGGACACCCGCGCCCCTCGTTGCCCCTCCCGCGTATGACCTATTCGGAGGCGATGAACCGTTACGGCTCGGACAAGCCGGATACGCGGTTTCAGATGCTACTGACCGATCTGAGCGACATCTTCGCGGGCACGCAATTCAAGGTCTTCGCGTCGGTGCTCGCGCAGGGGGGTGTGGTCAAGGCCATCAACGCGAAGGGGCTTGGCGCGGTGTCGCAGGGGACGATCGACAACTGGACCCAGGTGGCAAAAGAGTCCGGGCTGGGCGGACTCGCCTACATCCGGGTTCAGCCGGACGGTTCCTGGAAATCGCCCATTGTCAAATTCTTCAGCGAAGCCGAACAGGCCTTGCTCCGAGATCGGCTGGATATGCGCCCCGGTGACCTTGTGCTCTTCGCAGCCGACAAGCCGGATATTGCGAATATCGCTCTGGGCCGCATCCGCCTGCTGGCCGGCGCGGAGGCGGGAGCGATACCCACCGGCGTGTTCCGGTTCACATGGGTGACCGACTTCCCGCTTTTTGAGCGGAGCGCGGAAGGGGGGATCACGTCGGTCAACCACCCGTTTACGGCACCTCACCCCGATGACGCGGCGCTGATCGAAACCGACCCGCTCCGTGCGCGCGCTCTTGCGTACGACATTATCCTCAACGGCATTGAACTTGGCGGGGGCAGCATCCGAATTCACGATTCGGATCTACAGGCGCGCGCATTCCGTGCCTTGGGTCTGCCTGAGGAAAAAATTCGCATGATGTTTGGCCACATGATCGATGCTTTCAAATACGGGGCTCCGCCGCACGGAGGCATTGCGCTCGGGCTTGACCGGTTCGTGATGTTGATGGCTGGGGCGGACAGCATCCGCGACGTGATTGCTTTCCCGAAGACCCAGAAGGCTGTCGACCTGATGATGAACGCGCCGGACCGGGTGGAAGCGCGACAACTGCGGGAAGTTTGGATTCAGCTTGACCTGCCGGAGGAAGAATCGGATTCCCCTCGGAAATAAACGTGACAGATCGCGGGTAAACCGTTTTACTTCAAAGTCGTTTTTACATAGGAGGGAAACGGTGAACTTTCCTCGAGAAAGCGGAATTTTATTGCATATCACGTCGTTGCCCGGTCGTTGGGGAATTGGCGACCTCGGTCCCTCGGCCCGAGCTTTTGCCGATGCGCTGGTGGAGATGGGGCAGCACCTTTGGCAAATCCTGCCCCACGGGGTCACGGGTTATGGCGATTCGCCGTACCAGTCGTTCTCGACCTTTGCCGGCAACCCGATGTTCATCAGTTTCGATCTGCTTGTCCAGGACGGCCTTCTGAAAAAGTGGCATCTGGACAAGTTTCCGAAGTTTCCGGATGACCACGTGGAATACGGGGAGGTCATCCCCGCGCGAATGGCCGTGCTCCGCACGGTCTGCCGAACCTTTGAGCGGCATGCATCGCAGACCCAAAAGCAGGCTTTCAAGGAGTTTTGCGAGCGGAATGCGGATTGGCTCGAGGATTTTGCCCTGTTCATGGCGCTCAAGGAGGCGCACAACTTGAAGCCATGGCACACTTGGGAGCCGGAACTTGTGCGTCGCGAGCCATCAGCCCTAGCTCATGCCCGCAGGCAATTCAGGACTGCGATTCGGAACGCCAAAATCCTTCAATGGATCTTCGACGACCAGTGGCACCGCTTCCGCCTCTACTGCCGCGACCGGGGCATTAAGATCATCGGAGATATCCCGATTTTCGTTGCGCACGACAGCGCGGACGCGTGGTCGCACCGCGAGCTCTTCTACATTGATGAAAACGGCAAATGCACCGTCGTCGCCGGAGTCCCGCCGGATTACTTTAGCGCGACAGGCCAGCTATGGGGAAACCCGTTGTACCGCTGGGATGTGCACAAGGCGCAAGACTACGCGTGGTGGATTGCCCGGCTTCGAAAGATCTTCCAGATGGTCGATATTGTTCGGATCGATCATTTCCGCGGATTTGCCGGCTACTGGGAAATCCCCGGTGACGCGGACACGGCCATCCATGGGCGCTGGGTACCGGGCCCTGGGGCAGATTTCTTCCACGCTGTCAGACGGCATCTTGGAAATGTGAGCATCATCGCCGAGGACCTCGGCGTGATTACGCCGGATGTCGACGCCCTGCGCGACCAATTTCAGTTTCCCGGTATGCGGGTCCTCCAGTTTGCCTTCGGGAACGACGCCAAGGCCGCCGAGTACCGCCCGGAGAGCTACCCCAAAAATTGCGTTGTCTACACTGGAACCCACGACAATGACACGACAGTGGGGTGGTTCAACAGTCGAGCCGGCGAGGGCAGCACGCGCAGCGCGGAAGAGATCGAAAAAGAGCGCGAAGCCATCTTAAATTACCTGGGCACGGATGGGCATGAGATTCATTGGGATCTGATCGGACTGGCGATGCGATCAAATGCAAATACCGCGATTTTTCCGCTACAAGACCTCCTCGGCTTGGGGTCCGAGGCGCGTATGAACATTCCCGGTACCAAGGGCGGCAACTGGCGCTGGCGTTTTCGCTGGGAGCAGTTGACGCCCGAAATCAAACAGCGGTTGCGCCTCCTCACCGAGGAGACGGGCCGCATCCACGACTGATTGCGGGCATTTATAATGATTGAATACCCGCCCAAGGGTTCGCGACTCGGCGCCTGGGCGTGGGTGTTCGGTTGGTCGGCGTTCATATTCGCCATCATTCCGTTCGCGCGGGCGATTCAGCGCATCTCCAACCAATGGCTGGGAGAGGGCTCTCTGCGCTGGATTTCCCTTGCCGTGCTGACGGTCTCAACCGCCGTCGCCCTATATCGGGGGGTCCGCATATTCCGGGGTCGGGCCTGGCTTCGCGCAACTGCCATAGCCGGAGCAGGGGCTGTCTTTTGGGGGATGGCCTTTGTCGGCCTCGATTCGCCTGCGGAAGCAACCCATTTCGTCTTGTACAGCGTTCTGGGCGTCCTCTGCTTCCGAGCGTTCGCGATCGATGGGCGGGATGGCCTGGTATACCTCCACGCTTTTCTTGCGGGTCTGCTGGTGAGCGTGGTCGACGAGTCGCTGCAGTGGTTTTCACCCGGCCGTTATTGGGATTTGCGGGATGTCGCGCACAATGCCGCGGCCGTGGCGTGTGTGCTGACAGCCCTAGCGCTGGGATTTCGGCCGCCTTATCTCCGAGGTCCTATTCAACCGAAATCCATCCGCCGGGCCGCTGCTCTGGCTGCGTCCGCGACAGTCCTGCTGGCGCTCTGTTTCTCCAATACGCCCCAGATGGCCCGGCGCCTGACGTCGCGGATTCCCGCCCTGGAACCCCTGTTTGACAACACGCATCCCATGACGGAGTACGGGTTCTGCTATCGAGAGGCGGATGGCGGACGTTTCTACTCACGTTTTGACCCCGAATCGCTCCGCCTCGCCGACACCCTGCGAGGGCCGGATGTGGGCCTTCTGCTCGCTGAGGCGGCCCAGAGCGGATTCCCAACCAATCGCCGCATGGTCCTCGCTGCCGCGCGTGATGCGTTCCTGTTCGAGGCCCTACAGCGGCTGGAGAGGCGAAATCATTACTGGGGCGTGCTGCCCAAGTATCGGTCCGACCCGGATAATTACTCCTTTCATGCCACGATCGCATGGCGCGAGAACCAGTTTCTCGAGCGGTATCTGCCCAGGACCTTGGAGGCCGCCGGCCAGCGCTGGACCGATGAGACGAAGGAATCGCTCGCGACGCATATCCGAGCGGATCCCTACACCAGTCCCGTTGGACGCCACTTGGTTTGCGCTGTAACGTTGACCGACGTCTGGCTGATCGCCGCGGGAGCTCTCGCGTTATGCGCCGGGTTCTGGCGGATGTCTGACCGGCTGGCCACTGGCCGGTCCCACAGGGCTGGATAAGGAGCGGAAAGGTCTCGGCGAACGTGGTTGACGCTGAACCATCTCGTGAGGCTGTTGGGGCGAAGGAATCGTGGCGACGGGGCGCTTGGAACTGGACGCTCGTCGCGCTCTGGACCCTCGTCATTTACACAACCATCCCGATCGCGCGTGGAATCCAAATCTGGGTGACGGAAAATTGGACCCGCGCTGCCTTTTCGTGGTTCGTCTACGGTTGCATCGCGGCGGGTGCACTGTGGGCGGTGGCTTATTATCGGCGAAGGCCGGAGCCGATGACGCGGCGGCAATGGATCCTGCTGGCTTCGCTGTGCGCGATCTTTGCATGGGGTACGTGGTTGCTGCGCGCTAATGCGGAAGAGGCCCTGCATTTTGTGCAGTACGGCGTGCTGTCCCTCCTGCTGTTCCGCGCCTACTCGCACCGCTATGGCGACCGCGGAGCCTATATCTGCTCGGTGCTGATGGGCGCTCTTCTGGGCACGCTGGACGAGGTGATCCAGTGGATTGTTCCGCGTCGATTCTTCGATTTTCGAGATCTCTTTATCAATGCGATTTCCGGTGTGTTGGTTCAAATCGGTCTGGCAGCCGGCCTGGCGCCGCAACGGATGGCGATTCGGGCCGGGATGCGGTCCACGCGCGCCGTGTGGCGTCTTGCCCAGATCCTAAGCCTTGTCTTCCTTCTCATCGTCTCCAACACCCCCGACGTTTGGAGCCCCCTGTATTCCTATCGGCCGGACGCGTTCGTGTTCAAAGAAGCCATGGTCGAATATGGCTATCGCCACGTGGATCCACAGATTGGTTCGTTCAATTCGCGATTGAAGCGGGAGCGGATTCTTGCGTCTGACAGCGCACGCGCCGATGAAGCAGCCGAACTTCTCCGCGAATATCCGAAGGAAGAAGACTACCAAGCCTTCATCGATCGCTATTCGATGTTTACTGATCCCTTTTTGTACGAATTCCGCGTACGTCTGTTTCGGCGCGACCGGTTTTGGGATCGAGCCAAAGAGCCGAAGATAGATTCGGCCGAACGGCGGGTGTTGATGACAGTGGCGTGGGGCGAAAACATGATCCTCGAGAAGTATTACGGCAGCACGCTCGCCGCAACTCAGCGCAGGTGGCCGGAATCGCGCCGGATTGAGGCGGCGCGCGAGGCTCTGCCGGGGCCGTATCACAGCCCGGTGAGCCGTGAGCTGATCACCTGGTGCTCGAAGCGGGAATTGCAGGCCGCGGTTGCCGCGGTCCTCTTGCTCACGCTGGTCGGGGAAACCTATGATGTACGGCGCAAGGTGAGGCGTCAGACTCCACCATGAAACAGCGCATGAGCCGTCGCGAATTCTGGGGCGCCCTTGGGGCGGGCGCCGTAGGACTCGGCTTCTCGCGGCGCGCTAGCTGGGCCGTGGAGCAGGGTCCGCGCGAGACCGTGCGGATTGCCTTTTTCACGGACGTGCATGCGCGCGTGGAGTGGGAAACGCCAGTGGCAATGGAGCTGGCGGCAGATCTCATCAATCGCCAGGCAGCCGACCTCATCATCGGCGGCGGCGACTATATCACCGACGGGCTCACGAGCAGCCGCGCGGCCGTGGACCATCGTTGGAAAGCCTTTCGGGCGCATCTGCTCGACAAGCTCCGGCAGCCGCCGATTTTAGCGATAGGAAACCATGATTGCGTCGGGCTCCGGCCCCAGGATGGCGGGCCGCCCGAATCCGATCCCCGGGCAGCCTTCCGCGAGGAACTGGCTGTGCGAGAGACGAATTTTGTCGTCGAAGCGGGCGACTGCAGGATCATCATTATCGATTCGGTGGACCTCACCGGCGATGATCTTCATTACCGGGGATATGTCGCGCCCGAGCGAATCGCCTGGATTCGCGAGGTCGTGGAGCGCACGCCGGAAGACCGCCCGATTGTGCTGGTTACACATATGCCCTTGCTAACCACGTTCTTCCAGGCCACAGAGGGCGGGGAGGCCTCCGCGCGGAGAAATCGGATTGTCGTCAATGCGCACGAGGTAATTCATGCATTTGAGAACCGCCCGTTGCCCCTGGTGTTGCAGGGGCACTTGCACGTGGATGAAATCGTTCGATGGCGGGGCACGACGTTTATCACAGGCGGAGCCGTTTGCGGCCGGTGGTGGCGCGGGCCGTGGATGGGTACGGAGCCGGGATTCGGCGTGGTAACCCTCCGTCGGACCCGGGTGGATTGGGAGTATATTCCGCTGGGCTGGAAACCACGGCGCGTGTGATTAGTACGAAGAGGCTGCGCGAGGCGCTGAGAGAATAGGTCAGTTACCAAACTATGCGGACGCGCTTCGTATCGGCGGAGGATCAGAAATACGACCAAGGTTCATCCACCAGATTCTCGCTCCGACTTCAAGACCCTCGGCAGGCTTATGAACCGAGGTAATATGACCTTGGCCCCTACGCGACGTAACTTTCCCAAGTTGAGTAGCGAAGCCCGATTTGCAACGATGACGCGCAGCGGGTGTCCATCTCGCAGGCGTCGCGTACCTGGGAGGCGGGTAAACAGATTTTCAGCCCGCCAAGACGAAGGGGGCTGGCGTCGGAATGAATAACCTTGAGTCGGAGGCGTCCAACCTCGAGGAGAGTTCGCCGGAAGCGGGCGTCGAAGACCTCGTGCGCCGGTCCAAGGCCGGCGACGACCGCGCTTTCGGCGAGTTGGTACAAATATTTCACAGCCGGGTCTATGGAGTAATTTACCGCATGGTCAACGACGCGGAATTGGCGCGAGAACTGGCTCAACAGGCTTGGGTTCGGGCCTGGCAGCGCCTCCACACGTACAAGGGGGAATCCAGGTTTTTTACATGGCTTTACCGCGTCGCCGTTAACACCGTGCTTGACGAGGTTCGCCGATCGACCCGCCGACGGGAGGTCTCCCTCGACGAGCTACCCGAGCGCGAGCCCAGTCCGGCCGCGGAATGGCAGGCGCCGGATGCGGGACGACCCGACGCGAGCGTCTCGCGGGACGAGATCTGGAAAGCATTTGAAGCTGCCCTCCAGCGGCTTACGCCGGAACACCGGGCAGCCCTGATTCTGCGGGAGGTCGAAGGTCTTTCCTACCGCGAAATCGCCGAGGTCATGAAATGCCGTACCGGTACTGTCATGTCGCGCCTTTTTTACGCCCGCCGCGAAATGCAACGCCTTTTGAAGGACCTGCTATGAACGTGGAGAAATGCTTGAAAGCCTGGAGCCGGCGGCGCGACGGAGAGCTGAAGCCGAGAGAGGCCGAACGGCTCGACGCCAAGGGACCCCCACCCGCTGACGTGGAAGCATCGCTTCGTGCCTGGGACACCGTGGGCGACCTCCTGCGCCGGCAGCCGGTTCCAACGCCGCCAGCGGAAACAATGTGCATCGATGTCCTTCGGGAGATCCGTTTAAGGCGCGCCCAACGCCGCGAGGCGGAGCGGATCCGAGCCCACTGGAATTGGGCGGCCATTGCCGCCACGCTTGTTCTCGTCGTCGGGCTCGGCGTGATCGGTCTTCGCCCGATGTCTCCGCTTCACGCTCATGCCGCCGGGCCGGTGGTTGAATGGGTTGAACCGGAATTGCCTGGAAGCAGTGCCATGGTTTACGAAGACTCCGAAAATGGCGCGGTCGTCATTTGGATTGTAATGCCCGAAGGTCCGCCTGCGGAGGGACCGACATGAAACGGCTTCTCATGCTCATGGGGTGGGTGATCGGTTTGGCTGCCGCGCCGGTCTCGGCAAACGGGACCATAGAAATTGAGGCGATGCGGATCCTGGCGTCGAATGAACCCGCCCCGCTGGATCGCCGTCTCGAGCGCGTGGACTACATCCTCCGCCCGCTTCTCCGATTTGAGACGTACCGCCTGTTGGGCATGGGTTCTGTCATTCTCCACACACCAGGCGAAGCCGCGATCGATCTCGGAGAGGGCCACGTGCTTTCCGTTCGCGCCGGGCGTGACCGCGGCAGCCACGTGGAAGTCATCTGGTACCGGGATGACCGGCGCCTCCTAAGTACGTCCATCAAGCTTCAGCGCGGGCGCCCGGCCATCCTCGGTGGCGTTCCCCACGGCGAGGGCCGTTTGATCGTGACAATCACGGCCAAATAGAGGACGCCGTTTTCCGATGAGATTCGAGAACGAGGATGATCTTACCGGGATTCTCGGGCGGGCATATCATTTGATAGTTCGACGTCCTCGCCAGGCGCTTTAGAACGTTTATGGCATGGTTGCGAATGATCGATGTGTGCCCGGTTTGGCTACCGTAACCGCAGATAAAATGAATCGCGCTTTTCCGCTTTATGATGGCCTCGTTAAGACTCTTCTCAATGATCCGTGTTGCATCTTCTCTAGTTTGACCTTTGTGAGCGATATCGACCTGAAGGTAAGCGCCCTGCGTCGGTTCGTAGAGTAGCGAGTCGCATTTTGCGCAGACCGTTTCTGCAAAGGACTCCGGTTGATAGCCGCACGTCGGGCATGGAAGCGGTCTGATCGAACTCCCCTTCCTCATGAGATCAGTATTAAATGTTCCATCTGACGAATCGAGTAAAAACGAATTACATGAGTTCCTGTTAATACCTATTCATAAAAAAGGGCCTGCTGCGCCATCTATCCGATGTCGCGGCCGCATGAGAGGTCTAAATCTCAGTCCTATGGCTGAAGCCCCGCAGAATTTCCTTCCGCCGGCGTCGTTGGCGCCGGAAAGATTCCGGGCTCACCGCGCCCCTCTACAGGTCACCAGTAATTCTCCGGGCTCATCGAGCGCGGCTACGACTCAAAACGACGACGCTGAAGCCGAAGCTGTCGCCCAAAACCCCGCGTAACGTTTGGCATACCTCTCAAGCGCCCCTTCACGGATCGTCGCCTCCTGCCGATTTATTTGTCGGCCGCGACTTCGGTGGACCGACACCGCATCCCCCTCAATCCGAAATTTCTGCCAAACCCGTTTGGCGCCGCGAACGCTAAGTCCCGGTTTTCGCGCCACATCACCCACGCACGAGAGGTTTTTCTCTGCCTCAGTAACCTTCAGCCTCGTTCACTCATTCTGATTCCTTGGTAGTTCTGCCATCACAGCAGTACTCCTTCCTCGGACATCGGATCATTTCTATCGCGTTTGCCAGTGGATGTTTGCTAAGAGTTATGACAAGCCAAAAAGAACTGGATTGCGGAAACAGCGAGCTTAAGAAATAATCCTACCTGGAATACGTTGGAAGCGTATATTAGGATGGGACAAACAAACTGGACTTAGTGGTACCGAAGAGTAACCGCAGGGGGGGTCAGCCATTGGGCCGGAGGAGGTCCTCTTCGCCTCCGTCCCAGCGCTTGCGAAACACAGTGAGCGGTTTGAAGAAGAGAATGCTCAACTCTGGAACGAGATCCGGGCGCTTCGCAAAGAGATTGGAACGCTGAGGAGGGTGATTTCACAGTGATGGGCAAGGAGAAAACGCGCATGTACTTTACGACCATAAGGAGGAGGGAAGCCGCGATGAAACGCGGTTGGCTGTTCGCGATGCTGTTGATCGGGGCCGTAGCCGACTTGGCGCAGGCGGATGCGCCGGGGATGATTCACTATCAGGGTCGGCTGGTGCAGGGGACGAACCTGTACAGCGGGCCGGTGAGTTTGGTGTTCCGGATGTATGATGCGCCGACGGGGGGAACGCTGCTGCACCAGAGCACGAATTTTGCGACGGCGGTGGACGGGCTCTATGCGACGGTGATCGGGCAGCACGGGGTCGTCGGCAATTTGGACGCGGCGTTGACGAACGCGCA